>NZ_JBLROA010000104.1:0-13511 GCF_047921505.1 Micromonospora sp. SL1-18
GTGTCAAGGGCTGTCTGAGCATGGTGGAGGGTGCCGGTAACGAGGCAGCGGGGCTCCGGTAGAACGGCTTGTCGACCAAGACCAGCCATCTACGAGGGAGCCCCGCTGTCGGAGCATTCTGTCATCACTCGGGTGATCACGGTGGCGAAGGGCGTGTTCGCGCCAGGTCATCTCGGGGAACTCACCCGGATCGTGCCGTTCGAGATGGTTGACGCCGTGCTCGCCGAGACCGGACGCACGCAGCAGCGGGTCCGGCTGTTGCCAGCCCGGGTGGTGGTGTATCTGCTGCTGGCCGCCGGGTTGTTCGCCGAGGTGGGCTACCTGGGGGTGTGGGACAAACTCGTCGCCGGCCTGCACGGGATGGGGTTGACCCGCCCGTCGGCGACCGGGTTGTGGCATGCCCGGGTCCGCGTTGGTGTCGCACCACTGCGGGCGTTGTTCGATCTGCTGCGTGGTCCGGCCGCTTCGATCCGCACGGTCGGGGTGTGGTGGTGCGGCCTGTTGGTGACCGCGATCGACGGCACCGTGTTCGACGTGCCGGACTCACCGGGTCACACCGTGCGTTTGGGTAAGAACCGCAGCCAGCACGGCACCGCCGGGTACCCGCAGGTCCGCCTGGTGGCCCTGGTCGCCTGCGGCACGAGGGCAGTCATCGACGCGGTGTTCGGTCCCCGAACTGACGGGGAGACCACCCACGCGGCACGGCTGCTGCGCAGCCTGCACCCGCGGATGATCGTGTTGCTCGACCGGGGCTTCGACAGCAACACGTTCCTGGGCGCGGTGGCCGGGACCGGCGCGCAGTTCCTGGTCCGGTTGAACGGCAACCGGAAGCCCCCGGTACTCGCCCGGCACCACGACGGCTCGTACACCTCGGTCATCGGCGGGGTGCGGGTCCGGATCATCGCGTGTGAGATCACCGTCTCCACGACCGCCGGGACCCGGACCGGTGTCTACCGGCTGGCGACCACTCTGCTCGATCACCGCAGGTTCCCGGCGTTCGAGATCGTGAAGCTGTATCACCAAAGGTGGGAGGTCGAGTCCGCCTACCTGGAGATCAAATCGACGCTGCTCGGCCGTCGAGTGCTGCGCTCACCCATCCCGGCGCTCATCACCCAGGAGATCTACGCCCTGCTCACGATCTATCAGGTCCTGCGGATCGCGATCACCGACACCACGGACGCCGCCGGCGGCGTCGACCCCGACCGGGCCAGCTTCACCACCGCCGTGCAGACCGCCAAGGATCTGATCGTCCAGGCCGCGAACGTCATCGCCGAGACCACCATCGACCTCATCGGGACCATCGGACGTCACCTGCTCGACAACCTCATGCCCACCCGACGCCTACGCGTCAGCCCCCGCACGGTGAAACGACCCCTGTCCCGCTACGCCTACAAAAGCCTCGGCGTCGACCGCAAAAGTTACCTCGCGACCCTCAGCATCGACATCATCGCAGGCCAACCCGCCTTGACAGACCAGGGCGATCCTTAACTTCACGGTCTTGGACTAAAGGGCGGAGCACTGGCCCGCAAATCGGTAGTCGCGGCCCATCTACACCACGATCTGCTTCACCACGTCCCCGTCGAACATCTGCGCCGCGCCGGCGGTGATGCTCATCAGACCCGAGGTCACCGCGGCGAGCTTGTCCGGGTGGTCACGGGGCAGGTGCGCCGAGACCGCCACCAGCAGCCCGTCGGAGGAGACCACCGCCGCGTGCGCCACCCCGGGACCCGCTCCGCGAACGCGTTCACTCCCGCAGCCGCAGGCGCGAGCGCCGCCGGTGTGGCATCACCCGATCGCCGCGCCGGTGCGGGCGCGAGCCCGCCGCCCGAGCCGGATCGGGACTTGCCACGCTTGTCCTCCTCGGTCCCGCTCGACTCCGCCATCGACGTGGTGCCGCGATCCATCCAACCAGGCCGGTGGGCGGTGTCAACGGGCCAAGCGGTCGCATGACCAGGAAGGTCAGCCCGGCGAGGCACCGCCGGCCGCTGTCGGCACGACCGGCTCGTCCACCCGGTCGATGCCGCCGAACAGCGCCGCCTCGGTGATCCGGCCCAGCACCACCAGCGCCGCACCGGTCGCCCCGACCTCCGGGTTGTGCTGGTGGCGCACCGTACGCGGGGCCAGGGCGTCGGCGAACGCCCCACGCCACCAGGCGGACGCGGCCATCGCCCCACCGCCCAGCACCACCTCGGTCGAGTGGTCCAACCCGGACTCCAGCACGGCGAGATCGTCCGCGACCATCCGGCACAGGCCGGCCATCAGCCCGGCGAGCAGATCGACGGCGGTGGTGTCGAAGCTCAGCCCGTGCAGCTCACCGCAGCCGGCAGGCGCGAGACCGGGCGGCCGGTCACCGCCGAACCGCAGGTTGACCCGGATCCGCGGATCGTCGGTCGCCCGGAACAAAGCCGCCTCCAGCTCGGCGCCCGCGGGTAGGCGCAGCTCCCGGTTGGCCCAGGCGAACAGGTTCCCGCCGCTGGAGTACGCCGCCCCGGTCACCACGTGCTCGTGGTCGACCCGGTACCGCCACAGCTGCTGCGGCAGCGGCGGCAGCTGCACCCCGGCGGGAACCGCCTGAAGGAGGCGTACCGCGGCGGAGGTGCCGACGGTCACTGCGGCGCGGGACGGATCGACGCAGCCGGAACCGACGTTGGAGGCGGCGCCGTCGCCCACCGGCCCGGCCCAGCGGGCGTCGGCCAGCTGCGGCCAGCGCCGGGCGTACTCGCGGCGCAGCCGGCCGTGCCACCGTCGCGGCGCCAGCGCCGGCAGGTCCTCGGGGCGTACGCCGGCCAACTCGCACGCCTCGGCATCCCACTCCAGTCGGCGCAGGTCGAGCAGCCCCGCGCCCGAGGCCATCGACACCGACATCGGCGCCTCGTCGAGCAACGCACCGAACACGTACTCGGCCAGCCCGACGAAACGGCAGATCCGCGCACCGGCCCGCTCCCGCAGCCAGGGCAGCCGAACCGTCCAGTAGCAGCGGTGCCACCACGTACCGGTGCGCTGGTGGAACGCGTCGGGATCGGCCGGCCCGGGCGCCCCGGCCAGCGGCTCCGGCCGGGTGTCGAGCCAGGTCAGGACCGGGCCGAGCGGTTCCCCGTCGCCGCCGAGCGGCAGCACCGAGTGCCACTGCGCCGAGGTGGCGACCAACTCGACGTCGCGCAGGTGGCCCCCGGCGGCCAGCTCGTCCAGGCACTCCACCAGACAGGCGAGGTAGCCGGGGCCGTCCAGGGTGCCGGTGCCGTCCTCGCCGGTGACCGGGTGAACCTTGCGCCGGGCCAGCGCGCCGGGACGCGGGGCGGCGTCCACGTCCAGCACGAGTCCCCGTACCGACGAGGTACCCAGGTCCAGCGCGAGAATGGCCATCGCCGTCAACCTACCCGCCGGGAGTGGCGCCCAAGCCAAGATCCGCGCCGGTCGGATCCGCGGTGCACGACGATCAGGTTCCCCGCGGCCACACGATCGCGTACAGTGATCGACATGCCCGCGCAACTGTCCTCCTGGTGGCCCGCCGACCCGGCGGCCCACCCCCGCGCGTAGCTTCCCCACGCGGCCGCCCGACGAGGCGGCCGCCGGTCTCTCCCCGGCACCCCGGTCGCCCCACCGGCGGCCACCGGCCACCGAGGAGAACCGATGACCAGCCCGCACGACCCGCTCGCCGCCGTCGCCGCCGGCGTCGACCCCGGCCCGTTCGCGCTCATCCGCCGCGAAGGCGCCGACCACCTCGACCTGCTCACCGGCCCCGTACGCACCGCCGGGCGGCTCGCCGACATTCCCCTGCCCGAGGACGGCCCCGGACCGCGCACCCTGGCCCTGGTCCCGTACCGGCAGATCACCGAACGCGGGTTCGCCTGCGTCGACGACGGCACGCCGCTGGAATGCCTGCTGGTCGAGGAACACCAGCGCATACCCCTCGCCGAGGTGATGGCCGCGCTGCCCGACACGCCCGTGGTCACCCGGGACGCCGGATTCGACATCACCGACACCGAGTACGCGGCCACCGTCGAGCGGGTCCTCGCCGAGGAAATCGGCCGTGGCGAGGGCGCGAACTTCGTCATCCACCGCACCCTGCGGGCCACCGTGCAGGGCGACCCCCTGACCGCGGCCCTGTCCGCGCTGCGCCGGCTGCTGCAGCGGGAACGAGGCGCGTACTGGACGTTCGTCGTGCACACCGGCACCCGGATCCTGGTCGGCGCCAGCCCGGAACGGCACGTCAGCGTCGACGACGGACTGGTCATGATGAACCCGATCAGCGGCACCTTCCGGCACACCGGCGCGACACCCGACCGCGACGCCCTGCTGCGCTTCCTCCACGACCCGAAGGAGGTCGAGGAGCTGTACATGGTGCTCGACGAGGAGCTGAAAATGATGGCCACCGTCGCCGAACACGGCGGCCAGGTCGTCGGCCCCTACCTCAAGGAGATGGCACACCTGGCGCACACCGAGTACCTGCTCGCCGGCCGGGGCACCCGCGACGTACGGGAAGTGCTGCGGGAGACCATGTTCGCCCCCACCGTCACCGGCAGCCCCATGGAGAACGCGTGCCGGGTGATCGCCCGCCACGAACGCACCGGCCGCCGCTACTACGCCGGGGTGCTCGCCCTGCTCGGCCGCGACGCCGCGGGCCGGCAGACCCTCGACGCGCCGATCCTGATCCGCACCGCCGAACTGTCCCCCACCGGCGAGCTGCGGGTCCCGGTCGGAGCGACCCTGGTCCGGCACTCCACCACCGCCGGCGAGGTGGCCGAGACGCACGCCAAGGCGGCCGGGGTACTCGCCGCGCTCGGCCTCGGCCCGGACGCGCCGCAGCCAGGCCCCGGCCCCATCGTCCGGCTCGCCGACGATCCCCTGGTACGCGCCGCGCTCGCCGCCCGCAACACGCCGCTGGCCCGGTTCTGGCTGGACCAACGTGCCCCCGGGACCGCCATGCTGCCCGGGCTGACCGGCCGCCGAGCGCTGATCGTCGACGGCGAGGACACCTTCACCGGAATGCTCGCCCACCAACTCAGCGCCCTCGGCCTCGAGGTGACCCGCCGCGACTGGCGGCACCCGGGCCCCGTCGACCCGTACGACCTGGTCGTGGTCGGCCCGGGACCGGGCGACCCGAACGACCTGGCCGAGCCGAAGATGGCGGCGATGCGGGGACTGCTGGCCGAACTGCTGGCCGGCAGCCGACCCACCCTCGCCGTCTGCCTCGGCCACCAACTGCTCGCCGGGCTGCTCGGGCTGCCGCTGCGCCGCCGGGACGCCCCCTACCAGGGCCTGCAGCGGAACGTGCCGGTGTTCGGCGCGACCCGCCGCGTCGGCTTCTACTCCAGCTTCACCGCCCACGCCGACGCGGACCGGGCCGCCACCCCGTACGGCCCGGTCGAGCTGTCCCGGGATCCGGCCGACGGTGCGGTGCACGCGCTGCGCGGGCCGGGCTTCGCCGGCGTGCAGTTCCATCCCGAATCGGTGCTCAGCCCCGACGGCCTGGCCGTGCTCGCAGACCTGCTCGGACACCTGCTCGCCCATCCGGCGCTGACCGGGCGGCACGGACCGGCCGACCGCGGGTAGGGCTGCCATCGACCGGTGGCCCGGACGGGGTCGAAAAGCGCCGCCCGGCCACCGGTCACCACCTGCCGGCTCAGCCGGCCAGGCCCCGCTTCAACGCGGCCCCCATCTGCACCGCCCGCTTCGCGGTCAGCGCGGTGGCCGCCAGGGCCAGATGGTCCGGGGCGATCTCCCCGTTGTTGCTGGTGTGCGAGGCGCCGTACGGGTTGCCGGCGACGAACTGACTGGGGTCGGTGTAGCCGGGAGTCACCACGACGCCGCCCCAGTGGTAGACGACCGTGAACAACGACAGCAACGTCGCCTCCTGACCGCCGTGCGAGGTGGCCGTCGAGGTGAACGCACTGTAGACCTTGTTGGCCAGCGCACCCTGGGCCCACAGCGGGCCGGTGGTGTCGATGAACTGCTTGAGCTGCGCGGCGATCAACCCGTACCGGGTGGGGGAACCGAAAATCACCACATCGGCCCAGGTCAGGTCGTCGGGCTGCGCCTCCGGCACGTTCTGTGTCTCCAGGCGGTGCGCCTCCCAACCCGAGTTCGAGCGGATCGCCTCGTCGGGCGCCAGCTCCCGCACCTTGCGCAGGCGTACCTCCGCCCCGGCCTCCCCGGCGGCCTCGCACGCCGCCTGCGCCATCTGATAGGTGATGCCGGTCGCGCTGTAGTAGATCACCGCGACGTTGACCTGGCCAGCCATCAGACATTTCCCCCTCGGTGACGGGATCGGCTCCGACGACTACCCTTCGCTCGCCTCGGCAAACCGCGCACCCCTGATCAAACGGTTGCCGGAGCTCAAAATTCGCGCAATTTCCCCGCCGAACCGTCGGCCGCCAGCCCAGACACCAGGGATCCTGGACGCACCGGGTCCAGGCAGACCACCGCCCGACACCAGGACCTGAACGGGGGATCGCGCTCCGCCGGCAACGCGGCTGGCGCAGCGCGATCAGGACTTCTGCTCCTGCTCCCCCTATTCGTCCGATTTCCCCGGCATGCCGCCCGCCCCGTGCGGGGATCCTCTCCTTGACCCGTGAGAGGAAGGACGAACCATGCGACTGACCGAACAGCAGACCCGCTCGCTGTACGGGCAGGACGTCCAGGACCGCTCGGGCGCGAAAATCGGCAGCGTGGGCCAGGTCTGGGCCGACGCCGCCGGCGAGCCCACCTGGGTCAGCGTGCGGACCGACATCCCGGGCCGCCACCAGTCGATGGCCCCACTGCACACCGCACAGTTGCAGGAAGGCCGGGTGAGGGTGCCGTACGACAAGTCCACGGTGCGCAGCGCCCCCGCCGTGGAAAGCGGCACCGACCAGCCGCTGGGCGTGGACCAACTCACCCAGCTCTACCGGCACTACCAGTTGCCTGTACGAAGCGCCGCCCTGCAACCGGAACCGTCACCGCAGCGGGCGGCGAACCCACCGGAGATGATCCGCTCCGAGGAACGGCTGCGGGTCGGCACCGAACGCGAGCCGGTCGCCACGGCACGACTACGCAAACGGGTAGTCACCGAGAACGTCCACACCACCGTGCCGGTCCAGCACGACGAGGTGACCGTCGTCCGCGAACCGATCACCGCCGCGAACCGCGGCGACGTACGGCCCCACATCGGCGAGGACGAGCGCGAACTGGTGCTGCACGCCGAGCACCCGGTGGCGGCCAAGGAACGGGTCCCGGTCGAGCGGGTCCGCTTGACCAGCCACGAAGTCGTCGAACAGCGCCCGGTCCACGCACAGGTCCAGCGGGAGGTGGTCGACGCGGACGTACCGGAGCAGGCACGCCGCACCGACTGACCGAAACACCCCGGGCGGGCGGGCATAGACCGCCCGCCCGCAGCCGTCAGATCATGAACAAGAAGCTTCGTGCGGGCCGGGATGCTCACTCTCAGCCGAAACGAGCGCTTCGGCCGCCTCCCACATCCCACGGGTCATCTCGTACTCAACCTCACCCGAGTCCGTGCCCGGCAGCGGGTCATCCCAGGACGGGAAGAACGTACGCACGTACCGCATGCCGACGGCCTCCATCACGCCTCGAGACCCGGCATTCACGGCCATGGTCTGCGCGATCACCCGGCTCTGCCCCACGGTGTCGAAGGCATGCCGCAGCAAGGCGCGGGACGCCTCGCTGGCCAGCCCCTTCCGCCAGTGCCGACGAACGAGGCGGTAACCCAGTTCTGCGACGGTTGGGTCGTCAGGCTGGTCGGGGCCGTTCGCCGGCGGAAGCATCATCAGCCCGATGAAATCGCCCTCGTCCTCACGCTCCGGCGGCATCGAGCCACGCCTGCCCCCATCAGATCCAAACGCCATCCAGAAGCCCAAGCCGTCTACCTTGCCCGCCAAGGCCATCCGCTGCGCATGGGACGCGAGCACTTCGTCCCTGGACCGGGCCCGCCCGCTGATGTAGCGAAGCACCTCCGGATCGGAATCGAGTTCGACCTCCAGTTCGAGGTGCCGGTCCGCGAGTGGAACCAACAGTAGGCGGGCAGTACGTAGAACTGGTTGCGGCATTCGGCAACACTCACACAAGTACGTCAGCGGCGCGATTTGATTTTCCGGCGGTCACCCGGATCCATCTGCCATGACGCAGGGGGCCTGCTGGGCCGTAGCAGGCGAACCCTCAGCTGAGACCGCGGTGAGCGGCCCACAGCGCGCCGGCGCGGCTGGCAGCGTTGTCGACCAGCGCCAACAGCTCGGGCCTGTCGGGCACGGGGAACGAGACGTACGTGCCGCGGCCCCCGCCGGTCGGCCGGCCGTAGGCCTTCGCCGCGAGACGCCCGTCGGGGAGGAGCCGGACGTTGAGTGTCGTCAGTGTGAACTCCTCACCGCGCCGCGTGTCGGTCCACCGCAGCCCCTCAGGAATCGTGACGTTGATCGCCAGGGCGCTCACCTCGAGGGCGGTGTCACTGCTCATGGACGCATGCTCTCACGAGAGCCGATCCCCGCTCATCGCTCAGCCGTCGAGTTGATCGCCAGCTCGCCGATGGAGTCGGCGGGACCTGCGCCTCTGCCGTAGGCCGGGCGTTGCGATCCCGCGTTCTTCACGCTGGTGGTATCACGGTGACGCCGGGCCATCGTGTTCGAGGTTGATGACGCTCAAGCCGGGCAAGAGACCGGGCGATGGTGACGCGTCGGGGATTGCGCCGCCAGACGCCGTTGAGAAGATCGCCGATGCCCAGCGGGGCGCAGATCTCGACAGCATCGTCCAGGTCGAGGCGCACCACCACCGCGGTAGCGGTCTCCGGCCACGTGTCGACGGCATCCTGGATCGATGTCAGCGGTTCGACTGCGCCGCCGCCGAACTTGCCCGGGTACCAGATGTGCACCGCGGCCTGGTTCTTCGCTTCCCACGGCACTCCCGGAAGGCGTGCCCGAAGCTGTTCGGTCACCTGATCGTCGTTGCCGCGGCTCAGATCATGGGGGTCGAAGAACGCCACGTCGACGTCCCGGACGCGGGCAGGTGAGAAGCCGGACCCGTACCGCTCGCCCCAGACGAGGTCGCGCAGAACCCCAGCGCCTACCCACGCGTCGGCGAGGGACTCGGCACGTACTGCCTCCAACACGCGCACGAACCACGCGCTCGACCGGATCAGATCGACCAACGCCGTGCGGTCGTTCGGGTGCTCTTCGTTCCCGGCGGCGAGCCGTGGGGACGTGGTCACGGGCGACGCCAGATGGCTTCCCACTGGGCCCATTGGCCGATGCCCGGTGGGACTCGTTCGGTCCGGTGCACCCGCAGCGCAAGCACGGGCATCCAGCCCTTGAAGAGGGTGTCCAGCTCTGCCCGGCTGAAGAAGTGGATCGTCAACCCGTTCTTCGGCCCTGCGGTGTAGCGGACCGAGAAGCCCTCGTCCGGATTACGCTCGACGATCTCATGCGCCGGCCACACGTCGGTTCCGACAGCGTTGACGCGCACGCACAGCAGCCCACCGGCCTCGACCCGCTCCTGCGCCATCCGAACGTGCTCATGTGTCTCACGCCGGTCACCGTGCTGGAACACCTGGATCCCGACCACGAGCGGCCACCGACGGCCGGGCGGCAACGCTTCGAGGTCCCCATGAACCAGATGACTCGCCCGGTCCGGCCGGGCGTGCGCGAGCTGGCGGATGGCCTCATCCGAAACGTCCAGGCCCAGAAGGTCCAGACCGCCGTCAAGTAGCGGAAGCAGGTTCCTGCCGTTGCCGCAGCCGATGTAGAGACCCGTGGAGATGTTCTCGCGACTGACAGCCCGCAGAATGTCGTCGACGAAACCAACAGGTGGTTCATCGGTATAGCGGCCGTGCCGGTATTCCTCGTTCCACGCCTCGGCGGTGCTTCTCGCGACGCTCATCGCGCGTCACTCTGGCATACCCCCTGCCCCCACGCGGTCCCTCCTTTGCATGTGGGACTTCCCGGGAGGCCGGACCGGCGGTAACCGATACCTGGTGCTCGGTCTCGGCGCGGGGCAGGACGCCGACCTCGCGGTGCCGCCTGACCGGGACGACCTGATCGCGTACGGGCCGCTGCTGTCCGACGACGGCGCCACCTGGTTGGGCACGGCGGCACTTGTCCGGGCACCGGACCCGGACAAGGCGCGCGCCGTGCTGACCCCGGACCGGTACGCCGACATCGAGGTGCACAACTGGCGGTTTGGCGGGCGGCCGTCCTGACCCTCGCCGCTGGCGAACCCGAGTTCACAGCCCTTGACGCCGTAGCTCGATGGCGCTGACTGCCGTAGCCCCGATCCGAGGCCACGGCAGCCAGCCCAACTGGTCCCGATCTTGATCAGGAAGGATGTCATAGGGCCCGCCTATGCTGGCGATCTACCGACCAACGGGAGGCAGGGTTGCCGGTACGGCTCACCGGTGCTGAGGCGCTGGCACTGCGGATGGCCAGCTTGCTGCTGCGCCCACACCCGCACGCCCGCCCCGACAGAGTGGCCGGCGTGATCGAGTGGTTCGGCGCCATGCAGGCCCAGGACGCGGCGAGCGGCCTCTGGTCGCTCGGCGTACGCCTGCCGGGGCGCACCCAGGCCGACGTGCAGGCGGCGCTGGAGCGGCGGGAAGCGTTGCGGACCTGGCCCATGCGCGGCACCGTTCACCTGGTGCCCTCCCGGGACGCCCACTGGATGCTGGCGGTGACCGGCGTACGCACCTTGGCCGGCGCCGCCACCCGCCGCGCCCAGCTCGGCCTCACCGAGGCCGACGCCGACCGTGCCGCCGACGTGCTCGGCGGCGCCCTGGCCGGCGGCGGCCGGCTCACCCGCGCCCAGTGCCTGGCCACCCTCGACGCCGCCGGCATCGACACCGGCGGGCAGCGCGGCTATCACCTGCTCTGGTACGCCGCCCAGCGCGGCGTCACCTGCATCGCCCCCCACGTCGGCACAGAGCAGACGTTCGCCCTGCTCGACGAGTGGGTGCCTGACCCGCACCGCCCCGACCGCGACGAGGCGCTCGGCCTGCTCGCCCTGCGGTATGTGCGCAGCCACGGCCCGGTCACCCGGCACGACCTCGCTCGCTGGACGGGCCTGACCATCACCGACGCCAAGCGAGGCATCGCGGTGGCCGGCGACGCCCTCGCCACGGTCGAGGTCGACGGCACCGAGGCCCTGCTCGACGCCGCCCTGCTCGACGCGCCCCGCGAGCCGGTCGACGACGTGCACACGCTGCCCGGCTTCGACGAATACCTGCTCGGCTTCAAGGACCGCACGCTGATGCTCGATCCGGCGCACGCCGCGGCCGTCGTCCCCGGCGGCAACGGCGTGTTCCAGTCGACGGTGGTCCGCAGCGGCCGGGTGGTCGGCACGTGGAAGCGGACCATCGGCAAGACGGCCGTCACGGTGACCGTGCGTCCGCTGACACCGTTCGATGACGCGCTGCGGTCCCGCGTCGACTCGGCCCTGGCCGACTACGCCCGCTACCTTGGTCTGCCGCTGGTACGCCCAGACTGATATCTCTTCTCGGTACCTGACTAAAGTCAGGTATATGGACTCGAAGCTCATTGCCACAGTGCGGCGGTTCAACCGGACGGTCACCCAGCGGGTGGGCGCGCTCGACGACGAGTACATGGCCCGCGGACGGCCTCTCGCGCAGGCACGTCTGCTGTGGGAGATCGGCCCCGGCGGCGCCGAGGTCGCGGCGCTACGGGCCCGGCTCGGGATGGACTCGGGGTACCTGAGCCGGCTACTACGCGCCCTCGAAGGCGACGGGCTCGTCACCGTCGGCCCGGCCGATCAGATCGGCGGCGACGGACGGGTGCGAGTCGCCGCGCTCACCGCAGCCGGGCGGGCCGAGTGGGCCGAACTCGACAAGCGCTCCAACGAACTTGCCTGGTCGATCCTCAAACCGCTCACCGAGCAACGCCGCGAACGGCTCGCCGCGGCGATGGCCGAGGTCGAACGGCTGCTCATCTCGTCGATGGTCGTCATCGAGCCGTGCCCACCGGGCGATCCGCGGGCCCGGGCGTGCGTGCGGGCCTACGCTCGTGACATCACGCGACGGTTCGATGACGGATTCGACCCGGCACTGAGCAACCCGGTCCGCGACGAGGAACTCGTCCCGCCCGCCGGTGTGTTCCTGCTCGCCACCCTCAACTCCGAGCCCGTCGCCTGCGGTGCGGTCAAGCTCCACCGCGACGCGCCCGCCGAGATCAAACGTGTCTGGGTGGCGGACACCGTGCGCGGGCTCGGGATCGGGCGGCGGATGCTGAGCGAGCTGGAACGATACGCCGCCGAGCGGGGCTGGGCCGCCGTCCGGCTGGACACCAATCGCAATCTCACCGAGGCGATCGCGATGTACCGCTCGGCCGGCTACCACGAAATCGAGCCCTACAACACCGAGCAGTACGCCCACCACTGGTTCGAGAAACACCTCGCACCGTGACGCGCTGCACCATATGGCTGGTCAGGCACAGTCAAATCGCCCGGTCGACGTAGCCGCCGAGGACGTCGACGGCGAGGCCGCGCAGCGCCGACGATGACGAATGGCTGTCGCCTCATCGGGTACGCCGGCTGGAGTGCGCAATGGGTCAAGCCAGACGAGCCCAGCGCCCTGCCGCCGCGGAGCCGCCCGCCTCACGGTCGGCGCGGGATCGCCATGGCCAAACGCGAGACGGGAGGCGTGCGATGAAGGACAGAATTCTGCGAGGGCTGAAGAGGAAGGCGAACTCGATCATGGTGCGCCGCAGGCGCAAGGATTCCATCATCAGCAGGCCAGCCCGCTCCAGAAGGCCCGGCAGGCTCTTTCAATAGGGGATCGCCAGGAATCCTGGCCGCTCTGTTCAGGGCCGGGGGGAATGGCGATAGTTAGGGCCTGTCCGGCCGATGATGCCGGACAGGCCCGTGGTCCCGAGGAGCTCAGCGCTTGAGCGTGAAGGTGAAGTCGCCGGAGAGCTTGCCGCTCAGCCGGACTCCCGAAACGAGCTTCCCCTCCGTGATCAGTCTCTCGACCTCGGCCCGCGAAAGACCGCAACCTTCAGCGATCAGTCGCACCGGCCGGACAGGGATCCGCGCCGCAAAGCGGACCGAGACGTCGATCACCTCGTGGTCCAGGTGATCCGAACCGCCGGTGTCGAGGCGCCAGGCGTTGCCCCAGTCGAGGGCGATGCGATTACGGCGCTGCACGACCGGATCCTGGAGCAGCTCAGCTGTCAGGCCAGAGTCGTTGTGATGCAGCCGGTCCAGCAGCTCAGGTCGTACGGAGCGCACATTCATCCGCTCCAGGACGGTGAGCTTTGCAGTTTCCCCGCAACCGGTACAGAGCGCGAGGAGCCAGGCGTCGATGAGCTTGTGGTTTGCGTTGACGCGAAATTTACCGCTTGCCTGGAAACGCTCGGACGCGCACGCGTGGCAACGACGGCGTACCAGCGGCAGGCAGATGGGCACGACCACCCAGTTTTTGAGCACAGAAGTACACCGGTTTCAGTGAGAAGTCCGCAGCAAAAAGGAGCGCGGCGCAGATGCGCGACGCGCGACAAATCAGCGCTCGGGAGGTCTCACAG
>NZ_JBLROA010000105.1:0-13204 GCF_047921505.1 Micromonospora sp. SL1-18
CGTTCCACGGGTCGTAGATGTTCGGGCTGAACCCGTGGCGGTCGATCAGGTTCCAGGTCATGTCCCACAGCACAGAGGTCCACGCGTGGCCGATGCCGTGCGGCACGGCCAGGGACGTGCCGTTCAGCCAACCACCGGTCTTGATGCCGTCGTAGGTGAACGGCTGGATCTCCATGTTCCGCGAGTACGGCCGCGGCCGGATGCCGCCACCGCTCCGGTCGTCCTGGAACAGCACGTACGGGCCCATGCCGCGCTTGCCGTCGGCCGTGTCGAACTTCGGGTCGAGCAGCATGGTGAGCGCGACGTAGTCGCTCCAGCCCTCACCCATCTGCTCGTCACCGGTCAGGCAGTTGACCGTCGGTCCACCGGTCAGCCGGTTGGAGATGCCGTGGGTGTACTCGTGGATGATCACGCCGGCGTCGAGGTCGCCGTCCCGGATGCCCGGGTGGTTCGGGTGCTTGCGAACCGAACCGGTGACGGTGCCACCGGCGACGGCGGCCTTGATGGCAGCCCCGTCGGCCTGGGTCACGGCGACCGCCGGGATGCTTACCGGCGCGGTCGTCATGGATCCGGTGAGCACCGGAGCGCTACCGCTGGCGTTGTGGGCGATGACCACCGCCTTGGCACCGGCGGTCTGGGCGACCTGGGCGCGCTGCAGGTAGGAGCAGGCGGTGGTGCCGCCGTCGACGACGCTGATCCAGCCGCCCGAGGGCAGCGTGCCGGGGTACGCGGCCTCGGTGCAGCCGGTGCCGGCGTAGACGAACTCGTGCCCGGGCAGGCCGGCCACCGTGGGCGCCGGCGTGAACCGCGACCAGGAGGCGTCGAAGGAGCCCACACCGTCCACGACGATCTGGTTCGGGTTACCGAACTGGGTGCCCGGCCACAGGTACATCTGCATCCGGGGGGTGCCGCCGTCCATGGCCGGCGTGGAGAAGTTCGCGTTGTTGGTGCCGCCACCGTCGGCCGCCTCGGCGCGGACGTAGTCGCCGCCGTTGCCGCCCCGGCCGTAGTTGTTGGACTGGAAGTTGCCGGATGCCTCGTCGAAGCCGTACTGGTAGGCGACGTCGTGGATGGTGTTGTTCCAGTAGAACAGGTTGGCGGTCGCCGCGTCCCGGTAGTTCTGCGCGTGCTCGGCCAGGTCGAGCGGGTAGTCGAAGCTCAGGTTCGCCCCGCCGTCCGGGCTGCTGCCGAAGTCCGGAGCGTTGTTGTTGTCCTGGTCCTGGTAGGCGTGGACGTTGTTGCCCTGGGTGGTGTTGAACTCGGCGCCCGCGGCGCCGTCGGTGTCGTGCCAGCCGTACGGTGACGCGGTGGCGTCCGCCGGGTTGGTCTTCAGGGTGCGCGGCCCGTCGTTCGGGCTCTCCGTGGCACCGCCGAACACCCGGTAGCTCGACCCGTCCTTGACGGGGTTGCGCGTGCCGGGGCTCGCGTGGCTGAGCGGCGCCGACGTCGACGTCACGCTGCGGCCCAGGTTGCTGGCGATCTCCTCGGCGTTCTCGTGGGTGGTCCAGTCGTCGGCGTTGAGCAGCTTGCCGGTCTTGGCATCGACGGCGGCGTTCCACAGGTGGGTGTCGGAAGAGTCGTCGATCACCAACTGCCAGGCCAGCCGCAGCCCGTCCTCGGTCGGCTGCCAACCAAGCTTGGCCGGAATCGGCTGATCCGAGATCCCGGCACCCGACACGACCGTACGCTGAGCCGCGCCGCCGCTGCGGCTCATCACCTTCGGACTCTTCGGATCCGCCAGATCGAGGCCCTCGGCCGCCGCCTCCACCGCCTCGACCGCGTCCAGCGACGCGTCACCGGAAGCCTTGCCGGACAGGCCGGACACCAGCGTGTCGCCGACGAAGATCACACTGCCGTCACGGGCGATGCTCACCGTCGCGGTGGCGCCGAAGACCTCCAGGTCCTGGTGCCGCTGCGCCAGGTTGACGTGCGTCACCCCGCTGTGGCGGCTGGTGTAGCTCGAGGCCACTGCCAGGTCGGACAGGTCTGCGGCACCTACACCGTAGTCGGCGGGATGCGCCCGCAGATAGCGCATCGCGATGTCGTTCGGCGCGCCCTCGTTCGGGCCGGTCAGGAAGATCGGGTTGGCCGGGGCCTGGTCAGGACTGGCCCACGCGGGTTTCGTGGACAGCGACGTCATGGACGCCACCAGCGTCGTGGACAACAGCAACGCGGCGTTGCGTCGACCACGGGACAGATGCGGGGGCACCGCTGCTCCCTTCGAGGGTTGGACAGGACAGCATGGAGCGCCGATCCACGGCCGCCGCAGCGGCCCGCCACGCTGATCCGTGACGCCCGCCCGGCGATCACGTTCCGTAGTCAGACCCGGGCAAGGTGAATGCATCGACGCTACGGTGAGGTTTGCGGGCCGATCATCCGACGGTTGGCGGAATATTCGACCAGCAGCTCCTACGCCTGTCGCGGCCCCTCCAGATCCTCTGATGTGGACATTCTTTCGGCGCCGGGTGCAGCGACGATCGGCCGGGTCGGTCTGCTTCGGTCGAACCACCGCCGTCTCAAGTGGCCGCTGCACACCCAGTTACCGACGCAAATACGTGCATATCTCGGTAAGTCCTTGACCAATGCCTGATGGCCGGTACGGTCCGTACTCACACGACGCGCCTGTCCCAGGATCTGCACGGCGCGTCAGGTCTTTCGATCGGATGCTCGGCTCGGGCCGGGTCCTGGCCGGGGGCGAAGATGTGGTGGCCGAGGACCAGGACGTTGCCACGCTCCGTGCCGGAGTGCAGGAACCGGTAGAGCGCGTCGTCGGTGCGCACCCGAGGCAGGTCGGCAGGCCGGCGAGGTCGACGACCCCGTCGATCGGGCTGGTCGTGGTGGTCATGTCAGGATTCGTCGGATCCGTTGCCGGCTGTGGGCCTGACGCTGGGATGCAGGGCGGGCACCACGCGGTGCGCACGGCCGCCGGGGGCCTCCTCGTCGTGGTACCTGCTGACCAGCGCTCCGACCGTGGAGGCCAGCTCCTCGACGAACGCGGCCCGGTCGCGGGCGGAGGCGAACCGGACGGTGGCGTCGATGGCGAAGGTCGCCACCCGCTTCTTCGCCCGGTCCGCACCGGTGATGAGCGCGCCGACGTCCTGCACGAGCCGGGCGGCGACCGCGAGCAGCCACCGCGCGGACAGCCAGTCCGGCGTATCGGACGGGTTGGGCCGCACGGCCGCCAGGGCCGCTGGCGAGATCGCGTACGACGCTGCGGTGGCCCGCATGGCCCGTTCGGTGACGTTGCCCTTGCGGCGCTCCTCCACCAGCTCGATCATGCCGTGCTGCTCGAGCGCGCGGAGGTGGTAGTTGACCTTCTTCCGGGGCACGTCGACCCGGGCGGCGAGCATCGTCACCGAGGCCGGCTCCGCGAGCGCGGCCAGCAGCCGGGCCCGCATCGGGTCCAGCGACGCCTCGGCCGCCGCCGGGTTCTCGATCACTGCGATGTCGAACATGACCCGACTCACCGACAATTCTTCTTGTCAAGACAAATCTTCTTGTCGGTGGCTGGGTGCCTCCCGAGGCTGCTCTTTCGCCGCCAGGCCACGCCCCGAGCGCGCCCCTCCGCTACGGAGCGTTCTCGGGGGGCTCCTCCGACAGCTCGATGTGGTGGCCGACGATGTGCGGGGACGCGGCCAGCAGGTACACGGCGAGCGTCATCACGATCAGGCCGATGGCCTCGACGGCGAGCGGCCCCGGTGTCAGTCGCAGGGACCCACCGAGCACGCCGATGCCAATCGCGATACCGGAGAGCGGCTCGGCCGCGGCCAGGGGCGGATAGGAGACGGACAGCGGAGCGAGGTCGAACGCGCTCTGCGCGAGCAGGGTCCCGATCAGTCCGATCATGAACACGGTGTACGGCTGCCAGCTGGTCAGCAGCCCCAGCAGCCCATGGGTGGACAATTGGTGCACGGCCGACTGGGTCAGGGCGGACTGGAGTCCGTAGAGCATGCCTGCCCCGATCGCCAGCATCGGCGCCTCCTGCGCGGGTCGCAGCCGGCGCGCGGAGCGCACGAGCAACAAGGTCAGGGTGCCGATGCCGGCCGCGGCCACCGCCCAGTCCCAGGCTGGTACCCCCTCGGGGTTCCCGGTCCCGGGATGACCCGCCACCAGAAAGGCAACCATGCCTACGGTGACGGCCACCGCGACCCCCCAGTCCCGTCGCCTGAGCGGACGCCGGGACCACAGCGCCGAGGCCGACAGGGCGAACAGCAGGCGCAGCACCAGGACGGGTTGCACCAGCACGACCGAACCCCGCCCGAGGGCGGCGCCACTGAGCAGGCCGCCCAGCAGCGTCGCCGACAGACCCAGCAGCCACAGCCGCTGCCGGACGAGATGCCACAACAGCCCCACGCGCAGCGCCAGGCCGTCCGGGGCCTGGAAGGCGACCCGCTGCTGTATGGCCGAGCCGACGCCGAGCAGCAGGGCGGCACCGACTGCCAGGATGAAGACCACCGAACGGGCTACCCCGTCCCCTCCGTCCAAACCACGGATTCCCGTCCTGGCCAGTCACGGTCGCCGGGCAGGTGAGTCGCGGTCGCCGGCCCGGCAGCAGGGCGGGCCGGACAGCCGAGCCGCCGATCGCGGCAGCCGGGGTCAGGACCCGGGACGCAGCGCCGCGAGTTGGATCTGCAGTGCCAGCCGGATACGCGGTGACTCAAGATCGACGTGGACGACCTCGGCGAGGCGCCGCATCCGGTGCCGGAGCGTGTTGGGGTGCACGTGCAGCTGCCGGGCAGCCTTGGTCGGGTCACCCTGCTGTTCGAGCCAGGCGGCGATGGTGGCAACGTAGTCGGTGCCGTGCTCGCGGTCGTGGGCGACAAGATCGGGCAGGGGCCCGCCGACGAGCAGGTCGGCCTGCGGCACCGCGCTGACCACACGGTGTACGACCACCTCGGCCCAGACGTCCTCGAACCGCAGCACCGAGCGACGCTGCCGAGCCGAGCCGTGCAATGCGAGCAGTTCCGCCGCCTCGGCGCGCGATCGCGGCAGGTCAGCCAGGTCCGCGGCGACGCTGCCGGACGCGGCGCGCAGCCCTGGTTCGTGCGCGGCGATGTCGTGAATCAGCCGCTCCATCCAGAGCCAGGAGCCGGGCAGCTCGCCCCCGTCGACCACGACGGCGAACAGGACGTCTCCGACGTCCGCGATCAACGGCTGACGCCAACCGTGTCGGCGGGTGATCGACTCCCACAGGGCCAGGTTGTGCACCATTTCCCCGGTCCCGCCGTACGCCTCGAGCGCGACGACCCGCCACGGGCCCTTGGGCAGGCCGAGTTCCTCCCGGCCCATCGGGCCGGGCGCGCGCAGGGCGGCCCGCAGCCGGTCGGCCGACACGCGGCGGGCGACATCGGCCTGCACCCGGAGGCGGAGCAGGTGCAGCGCCAGTACGGACGCCGCGCCCTGGAGATCGCGCAAGCGCCCGTCCGGCACCGGACCATCCACGACGGCCCAGATCGAGCCGAGCAGCTCCCCTCCGGCACGGATCGGGATCACCAGCCGGGGCAGGGTCCCGTTCGGGCCCTGCGGCACGAAGATCAGGTCGCTGCCCTTGGCAAGCTTGCGGAACACGCCGCGGGAGCGGAAGTGTGCGACCACGTCGCCGGGGACGCGTCGTCCGACGATCGTCGAGACGCGCGCCGGGTCGGTGCGGTCCTGACGTGACGAGTAGGCGAGCACCCGGGACTGGGCATCCTCGATCGTCACCGGCGCGTCGACGATGGCGGCGGCCGCGTCGGCGAGGGCGAACAGTTCGTCGTACACCCCGGGTGCGCCGATCTCGGGCGAGCCGGGCGCGGCAGCCCTGTCGATCACCCCCCGGAGCAGCCAGACAAGCTGGGCCCACGACCCGTGGCTCTGCAGCTCGACCACGGTCAGGTTGCGGTCGGCGGCGGAGGATGTCACGTCGGGGTGCGAGGCGAGCGGGGGTTTGAGGACGAGGCCGGCCGCGGCGGTCTCCGCACAGCGCTCGATGACGGCGAGCGCCTGCTCCGGCGTCACGATGCCCGCGCCGAGGACCAGGTCGCCGCTCTGGCCGGCCGACGCGTCGTCAAGCTCGGCGAGGGCCACGTCGCGCACTTCCGCCCGTTTTGCGGGGACGACGACCTTGAGCAGAGCGGCGCCGACCGCCTCCACCACGCCAGCCACGGTCATCATGACCAGATCATGCCTCGGCGTTGTTCGTTTCGACCAATCGCGGGTACGAGTGTTGGCCTGGCGGGACAATGACGTCCCGGCCTGGCGGGGACAGGATGGGGCCCGATCTCAGGTTGCTTGAAGGAGAGAACGGAATGTCTGCCATCGAGTCCGCGCCCACCCCCCAGCGCGTCGCCGTCGTCGGCGCGGGGATGGTTGGGCTGGCCACCGCCTGGTTCCTGCAGGAGCGGGGGGTGGAGGTCACCGTGTTCGATCGCACGGGTGTGGCGGCGGGCGCCTCGTGGGGCAACGCGGGCTGGCTCACCCCTGGCATCACGACTCCCCTGCCCGAGCCGGCGGTGCTCCGCTACGGGCTGCGCGCCGTCCTGAGCCCGTCGTCGCCGGTGTACGTGCCGCCGCGCGCGGACGCTCGGCTGCTGCGGTTCCTGGCGGGCTTCACCCGGCACAGCACCGCCGCGAAGTGGCGGACCGCGATGCGGGCCTACATCCCGATGAACCGCCTCGCGTTCGAGGCGTTCGACGCCCTGAAGGCAGGCGGGGTCGCGGCGATGACGCACGAGGCGAAGTCGTTCATCGCGGCGTACCGGAGCGAGGCCGAGCGGTCGGTCCTGCTGGACGAGCTGGGGCACATCCACTCCGCAGGCCAGGAGATCGAGTTCGACGTCCTGACCGGGGCCGAGGCACGTGAGGTGGAGCCCTCGCTGTCGGACGACATCGGTGCCGCCATCCGCCTGCACGGTCAGCGGTTCATCAACCCCGGCGAGTACGTGCACTCGCTCGCGGACGCCGTTCGCGCCCGGGGGGCGTCGCTGGTGACCGGGGCGGAGGTCGTGGACGTCCGCGACGAGGGGGCAGGGGTCCGGGTGGTGACCTCCGCCGGCGCGGACGAGCGCTACGACGCGGTGGTGCTGGCGACCGGCACCTGGCTCGGTGACCTGGCCCGGCGCTTCGGCGTCCGGACGGTGGTGCAGGCCGGCCGCGGATACAGCTTCAGCGTGGCGATCGAGCACGTCCCGGCGGGCCCGGTGTACTTCCCGGCGCAGCGCGTCGCGTGCACGCCGCTGGGCGACCGGCTGCGCGTCGCCGGGATGATGGAGTTCCGCAGCGCGGAGGCCCCGCTGGACCCGCGCCGCATCCTGGCGATCGCCGAGGCCGCCCGACCGCTGCTGCGGGGCGCGGACCTGGACGGCCGCGTCGACGAGTGGGTCGGGTCGCGGCCCTGCACCCCCGACGGGCTGCCGCTGATCGGCGCGACCAGGTCTTCGCGGGTCTTCGCGGCCGGCGGCCACGGCATGTGGGGCATCACCCTCGGCCCCCTCACCGGCAGGCTGCTCGCCGAGCAGATCACCACCGGCCGGCAGCCGGCGGAGCTGCGGCCCTTCAGCCCCCTGCGCTGACACCTCACCCCGGTGTGCCGGCGGCCGCCCGCGGTCGCCGGCACACCGGGTGGGTCTCGCCACCAGCGCCGCGGGTCACTGGACCACGCCGCTGTTCGCGGCCGCGGCCAGCAGCGACACAACCGGACGGGCGACGGCAAAGATCGCCCGTACAAATGCTTGACGAACTCATGTCCAGTGCGGATGGATAGGCGGTACTCATCTGACGGCCAGTTCTCCCTGGCCTTTCCACAGAGGGGATTCCACGTGACATTCTCACGCCTGCGCCATACCGCACTGACCACGGCCGCCCTGGTGGTCGCCGGGTCGGCGCTGACACCGGCCGCGGCCGGCGCGGCACCGGGCAACCCTGGCGCCCCCCGATACTCGGCCGGCGCGGCGAGCGTCGACGACCCGTACTTCCCCGACCAGGGCAACGGCGGATACGACGTACAGCACTACGACCTCAACTTCTCCTACGACCCGGCGACCCGGTTCATGGACGCCACCGCCACGATCACCGCGATCGCCACACAGGATCTCGACCAGTTCAACCTCGACTTCCGCGGTCCGGAGATCTCCTCGCTGACGGTCAACGGGCATGCCCACGACTTCACCCGTGAGGGTCAGGAACTGATCGTCACCCCGCGCCCGAAGCTCCAGGCCGGGCAGACGTTCACCGTGGTGGTGAAGTACGCCGGCGTACCGAGCGTCATCACCGACCCGGACGAATCGATCGAAGGTTGGGTGCCGACCGACGACGGCGCCTTCGTCGCCGGGGAGCCGCAGGGGGCGCCGGGCTGGCTGCCCACCAACGACCACCCGACCGACAAGGCCACGTACCGGTTCACCGCGACGGTGCCGGAGGGGCTCACCGCGGTCGGCAACGGCCAGCTTCTCTCGCAGGAGACGAAGGACGGCTGGACGACCTTCGTCTGGGACTCGACCGAGCCGATGGCCAGCTACCTGGCGACCGTCACCATCGGCAACTTCGTGGTCACCGAGTCGACCACGTCGAGCGGGATCCCGGTGTACGTGGCGGTCGACCCGCGGCTGGTCGCCGGGTCCGCCGCCGCGGTGTCGCAGCTCCCGAAGATGATCGACTTCTTCTCCTCGACGTTCGGCCCGTACCCGTTCGCGTCGACCGGGGCGATCATCGACCGGGCCCCGAACGTCGGCTACGCCCTGGAGACCCAGACCAAGCCGATCTTCTCCAACACGGCGAGCGTCAACACCATGGCCCACGAACTGGCCCACCAGTGGTACGGCGACAGCGTCTCGCCGGAGCGCTGGTCGGACATCTGGCTCAACGAGGGCTTCGCCACCTACGCCCAGTGGATGTACACCGAGTACAACGGCGGCACGTCGGTCAACTCGACCTTCAACAGCAGCAGCAACTACGGGCGGGCCGCGTCCTCGTCGTTCTGGCAGATCGTCCTCGCCGATCCCGGCCCGGTGGACATGTTCAGCAGCGTCCCGTACAACCGGGGCGCGATGACCCTGCACTCGCTGCGCGGCAAGGTCGGCGACGAGACCTTCTTCCGCATTCTGCGCGAGTGGGCCGCGAGCCACCGCCACAGCCACGCCGGAACGGCCGACTTCATCTCCCTGGCCGAGCGGGAGTCCGGACAGAACCTGCACGCCTTCTTCGACGTGTGGCTGTTCCAGAAGGGCAAGCCCACGACCTGGTGACGCAGTCACGGGGGCCCCGCGACCTGTCGTCGGTCGCGGGGCCCCCGTCTGCGGGTGAGACGAAGCCGACACGCCAACGCGACATCTGGTGTTGCTCGGGTGGCGACGCAGCCATATATGGTGTCTGACGCAGCTGGTTCGGCCGCCTTCCCAGGGCGGTCGAGGCAAGAGGGAACCCGGTGGGAATCCGGGACTGCCCCGCAGCGGTGAGTGGGAACGACCGCCGTCATCAGCACTGGACCACCTGTGGTCTGGGAAGCGACGGCCAGTAGGAGACCGGTTCCGCCGGTCGTGCCCGCGAGTCCGAAGACCTGCCAGCGCGCGCATGCCCCGAACGGGGTGTGTAACGGTCCGAGGCCGCGCGGGACGGCCGACGCCAACGGGACGCCGCCCTGCCGGCACGCGTCCGTCGGTGTCCGCTCCCCACGCGCCGAGGCCCATCCGGTCCCGAGCTCGCGAGGAGTGAGTAGTGACAGTCACCGAGGTCAACCCGGCCGTCAGCCAGCTGCCGGGCGATCCGGCCCCGCCCGGTCAGCGCCGCGTCCAGATGCACGTCCGCAAGCGCAACGGGGACCTCGAACCGGTCGACGTCAACCGGATCGTCCGGGCGGTCGAACGGTGGACCGGAGACCTCTCCGACGTCGACCCGCTGCGGGTGGCGACCCGTACCATCAGCGGGTTGTACGACGGCGCGAGCACCGACGAACTGGACCGACTGTCCATCCAGACCTCGGCCGAGCTGATCGGCGAGGAACCGCAGTACTCCCGCCTGGCCGCCCGCCTGCTGACCGGCTACGTCGGCAAGGAGGTACGCGGGCAGGGCATCGCCTCGTTCAGCCAGTCGATCTGGCGTGGCCACGCCGAAGGGCTGATCGGTGACGAGACCGCCGCCTTCGTCGCGGCCCACGCGCGCCAACTCGACGACGCCGTCGACCCCGCTGGTGACCTGCGGTTCGAGTATTTCGGGCTGCGCACCGTCTACGACCGGTACCTGTTGCGGCAGCCGACCAGCCGGCTGGTGCTGGAGACGCCGCAGTACTGGCTGCTGCGGGTGGCATGCGGTCTGTCGCGCGCCGCCGCGGAGGCGGTCGACTTCTACCGGCTGATGTCCAGCCTGGCGTACCTGCCCAGCTCGCCGACGTTGTTCAACTCCGGCACGCGGCACACCCAGATGTCGTCCTGCTATCTGGTCGACTCGCCCCGCGACGAGCTCGACTCCATCTACCAGCGGTACGCGCAGGTGGCCAACCTGTCCAAGTTCGCCGGCGGGATCGGCATCGCGTTCTCCCGGGTCCGCTCGCGGGGTGCGCTGATCCGGGGCACGAACGGGCGGTCCAACGGCATCGTGCCGTGGCTGCGCACCCTGGACGCCAGCGTCGCGGCGGTCAACCAGGGTGGCCGGCGCAAGGGTGCCGCCTGCGTCTACCTGGAGCCGTGGCACCCCGACATCGAGGAGTTCCTGCAGCTGCGCGACAACACCGGCGAGGACGCCCGGCGCACCCACAACCTGAACCTGGCGAACTGGATCCCGGACGAGTTCATGCGCCGGGTGGAGTCGGACGGGACGTGGTCGCTGTTCGACCCGGACGAGGTGCCGGAGCTGCCGGACCTGTGGGGGGCGGAGTTCGACGCCGCGTACCGGGCGGCGGAGGCGCAGGGCCGCTTCGTACGGCAGGTGCCGGCCCGGGAGCTGTACGGGCGGATGATGCGGACCCTCGCCCAGACCGGCAACGGGTGGATGACGTTCAAGGACGCGGCGAACCGGTTGTGCAACCAGACCGGCGAGCGGGGCAACATCGTGCACCTGTCGAACCTGTGCACCGAGATCATCGAGGTATCCAGCGACGCCGAGACCGCGGTGTGCAACCTGGGCT
The DNA here is from genome assembly GCF_047921505.1 of Micromonospora sp. SL1-18. Classification (NCBI taxonomy): domain Bacteria; kingdom Bacillati; phylum Actinomycetota; class Actinomycetes; order Micromonosporales; family Micromonosporaceae; genus Micromonospora; species Micromonospora sp. SL1-18. Next base: position 11,096 of record NZ_JBLROA010000105.1, read on the forward strand.
CGGTGAACCTCGCGGCCCACCTGTCCGGCGGCGGCATCGACTGGGAGCGGCTACGGGCGACCGTACGCACCGCGGTGACCTTCCTGGACCGCGTGATCGACATCAACTACTACCCCACCCCGCAGGCGGCGGAGAGCAACCCGCGCTGGCGTCCGGTCGGCCTCGGGCTGATGGGCCTGCAGGACGTCTTCTTCGCGCTACGGCTGCCTTTCGACTCGCCCGCCGCGCGGGAGCTGTCCACCCGGATCAGCGAGGAGCTGTACCTGACCGCGCTGGAGACCTCCGCGGAGCTGGCCGAGCGGTTCGGCCCGCACCCGGCCTTCGCGGAAACACGCGCCGCGCGCGGGCAGTTGCAGCCGGACCTGTGGGGCGTCACCGGCACCCAGACCCGGCGGTGGGCCGCGCTACGGGACCGGGTCGCCGCGTACGGTCTGCGTAACTCGCTGCTGGTGGCGATCGCCCCGACGGCGACCATCGCCTCGATCGCCGGCTGCTACGAGTGCATCGAGCCGCAGGTGTCCAACCTGTTCAAGCGCGAGACGCTGTCCGGGGAGTTTCTCCAGGTCAACACGGCCCTCGTCGCGGAGCTCAAGGCTCGTGGGCTGTGGACGGAGCGGATCCGGGCGGCGATCAAGCGGGCCGACGGCTCCGTCCAGGAGGTCACGGAGCTGCCGGCGGAGGTACGCGAGCTGTTCCGTACCGCGTGGGAGCTGCCCCAGCGCGCCCTGATCGACCTGGCCGCCGCCCGCGCACCCTTCATCGACCAGTCCCAGTCGCTGAACCTGTTCCTGGCCGCGCCGACCATCGGCAAGCTCTCGTCGATGTACCTGTACGCCTGGAAGGCCGGGCTGAAGACCACCTACTACCTGCGGTCCCGCCCGGCGACCCGGATCCAGCAGGCCACCGTCCCGGCCCGCGTCGCCGTCGCCGCGCCGGTGGCCACCGACGAGGAGGCGCTGGCCTGCTCGCTGGAGAACCCCGAGTCCTGCGAAGCCTGCCAGTGACCGAGCCGACCGACACCACCACGGAGACCGTACCCATGCTGCTCGATCCCGGGATGGACCTCACCCTCCGCCCGATGCGCTACCCGCGCTTCTTCGACCGCTTCCGCGACGCCATCCGCAACACCTGGACGGTCGAGGAGGTCGACCTGCACGCCGACCTGGCCGACCTCGACCGCCTCAGCCCTGCCGAACGGCACCTGGTCAGCCGGCTCGTGGCATTCTTCGCCACCGGCGACACCATCGTCGCCAACAATCTCGTGCTCAACCTCTACCAGCACGTCAACAGCCCCGAGGGCCGGCTCTACCTGTCCCGCCAACTGTTCGAGGAGGCGGTGCACGTCCAGTTCTACCTGAACCTCCTCGACACGTACGTGCCCGACGAGGCCGAACGCTCCGTCGCCTTCGCCGCCATCGAGAACATCCCGTCGATCCGGCGCAAGGCCGAATTCTGCTTCCGCTGGATCGACTCCGTTCACGGCCTCCGCGAGCTGCGCAGCAAACAGGACCGGCGGGCGTTCCTGCTCAACCTGATCTGCTTCGCCGCCTGCATCGAGGGGCTGTTCTTCTACGGCGCGTTCGCCTACGTCTACTTTCTGCGCTCCCGTGGCCTGCTGCACGGCCTCGCCTCCGGCACCAACTGGGTGTTCCGCGACGAGTCGATGCACATGGCGTTCGCCTTCGACGTGGTCGACACCGTCCGCGCCGAGGAGCCGGACCTGTTCGACGACGACCTCGCGGACCAGGTACGGCAGATGATCACCGAGGCCGTCGAGTGCGAGGTGCAGTTCGCCGGGGACCTGCTCGGCCAGGGCGTACCCGGGCTGACCCTGGCCGACATGCGCGAGTACCTCCAGCACGTCGCCGACCGCCGGCTGGCGCAGCTCGGCATCGGCACCCACTACGGGTCGACCAACCCGCTCGCTTTCATGGAGTTGCAGGACGTGCAGGAGCTGTCCAACTTCTTCGAACGCCGGGTGTCGGCGTACCAGGTCGGGGTGACCGGCACCGTCGCCTTCGACGACGACTTCTGAGCGGTCTCCTCCGCGCCTGCGCGAGCAGTGCACGGGCCGGAGGGAGCATCCCGAACACGGGATGCTCCCTCCGG
>NZ_JBLROA010000106.1:0-12491 GCF_047921505.1 Micromonospora sp. SL1-18
GCTATGATCACCGAGGCCTAAACCACGCCCCGCTGACACTCTCATCTCGGCAGTTCCGCATGTCGGCCGTACGGCAAAGTCACGCTGCGTGCCGCTCGGACGGCGGCATGTTCGGGCGTCGCTTCTCTTGTGCAAGTGCTGCCAGGGACAGGAGGACGGTCTGCAAAGTCACGGTCACGGGTGCCCCGTCCTTCCCGCCTGACAGCGGCTCGCCGTGCATCAAGGGGCGGCCATCTCGCCCACAGAAGGGGCGTCTGCTGACAGCGAACGGGACCGTGCCAGCGGCGGATCGGCACGCACGATAGCGCGAGTGTTGAACGTCCGTGTTCAACGGCCGGCATGAGCGTGCGTCACTGCGTTCCCGCGAGGGCTGCCAGCCGTGGAAGGTGCGGGGGAGCGGCAGTCGCTGACTGCTTCAAGTAGTTTGCGCGGCCCGGACGGACGGTGCCATCGTGCCGCGGCCGCCACGCGCGTTTGCAGGATGAATTGGTGCGTGCTGGCCGGCGTGTCGAGGCGATCGAGCTACCGGGGCTAGAGCCGGGCGATGGTGGCCTTCCGGGTCGACGACGTCACGCCCACGATCGAGGTGCTACCCACCCAACCGCTTGGCGACCTGCGCTGCGGGGTTGCGATGGGCAGACGCAGATCGTCCTCTTGGTGACGGCGGTCCCGGTGTTGAGGTCAACTACATCGGCAGTGTGCCGTCTCTGCGGGCGGCCTGGCAAAACTTGTGGCAAACGCTTGCCGCCCTACTCAGGGAGGCGTAGATTCCGGTCAATGTTGGATCTTCGAGAGCCGGCGGTGGTCGACAACACGGTTGCCTAGGCGCCGGCCAGCCGGAGAGCGCGGCGACTGTCGACGACGGGGAGCGTTCGTCCGTCGCCGAGCTATGTGCGGCAGGAGACAGAAATGAGACGGACCAGACTGCTCCACGGCGCGCTGGGTGTGATCCTTGCAGCCACCGCCACCGCCACCGCCGGGACGCCGTCGCAGGCCGCAGCCGCCGACGAGCTGCCCTGGATGAACACGCCGCTGACGCCCGAGACGCGGGCGCATCTGCTCGTGTCGGCCATGACCTTGGACCAGAAGATCGCGCAGCTTCACGGGCAGTCCGGGTCGATCCCCGAGCTGCCCGAGTGCGGGAATGGGGGGCGGCATGTCCCGGGCATTCCCGAGCTCGCCATACCCACATTCCGCGTCACGAACGGCCCAGTCGGCGTGGGCGCCGGTGACTGCTCGCCCCAGGACCGCGCGACGGCGCTTCCCGTTGGGCTTGGCCTCGCGGCGAGCTTCGACACCTCACTCGCGTACCAGTTCGGCGACCTGATCGGCGGCGAGACCCGTACCCTCGGCGTGCACGAGCTCGAGGGGCCGGGCATGAATCTGGCACGCGTCGGTCAGGGCGGCCGCAACTTCGAGTACCTCGGCGAGGACCCCATGCTCGCGGGCACGCTGGCGGCCAGTGAGATCAAGGGCATCCAAAGCAACGACGTCATCGCGATGGCCAAGCATTACGTGCTCAACGACCAGGAGCAGAACCGCAACGGTGGCGACATCGTAGTCGACGACCGTGTCCTACACGAGCTGTACCTGACGCCATACGAGATGTCGGTCAAAGACGGTGGCGTCGGCTCGATCATGTGCTCGTACAACCGGATCGGCCGCACGTATGCCTGCGACAACCCGTACACGCTAAGCACCGTGCTGCGGGACCAGTGGGGCTTCAAGGGCTACGTCCAGTCCGACTTCGGCGCCACGCATTCGACGGCACAGTCGCTGAACGCAGGCCAGGACTTCGAGATGTCCGGCGCGGTGTGGTACACACCCGACCGCATCAAGGCGGCGCTGGCCGACGGCAGCCTGTCAATGGACACGATCGACCGGGCGCTCGAGCGCCGATACGTGCAGATGTTCAAGTACGGCATCTTCGACCGCCCGATCACCCGCGGAACCATCGACGCCGAGACCAATGGTGCGACCGCTCGATCCATCGGGGAGCAGACCGCCGTCCTGCTGAAGAACGACGGGTCCCTGCTCCCGCTCGACGCATCGAGGATCCACTCCATCGCCCTGATCGGCCAGCAGACCTTCGCCGGCGCCGCGGTCGCCGGAGGTGGCGGCAGCTCGCGGGTGGCGCCGATCTACACGGTCAGCCCCCTGCAGGGCCTGCAGAACGTGCTGGGCCAGCTTGGGTCGTCCGCGACCGTCCGCCAGGTCATCGTGGCGAACAACAACAGCAACATCGCCGAGGCGACCGCGGCCGCGGCCAGCGCCGACGTCGTGATCCTGATGGCCGGCGTGGTGACGAGCGAGGGGAGCGACCGCCCCGGCCTTTCCCTGCCGAACAACCAGGACGCCCTCATCTCGGCTGTCGCCGCCGCCAACCCGCGTACCGCTCTGGTGCTCAAGGACGGCGACCCGGTGCTCATGCCGTGGATCGACCAGGTTCCAGCCGTCCTCGAGGCGTGGAACCCGGGCGAGGAGGACGGCAACATCGTCGCCCGCCTGCTGTTCGGGCTGGCCAACCCATCCGGCAAGCTGCCGGTGACCTATCCCAGACGCGCCGAGGACACCCCCACCAGCACAGCCGAGCGATACCCAGGCGTCACCGTCAACGGCATCCCGACCGCTTCCTACTCCGAGGGCCTGGAGATGGGCTACCGGTGGTACGACGCCAACGACATCGCCCCGCTGTTCCCCTTCGGCTACGGTCTGTCCTACACCACGTTCGCGTTCGACAACCTGACCGTCACGCCCCAACTGGGACTGCGCGGTCAGGTGACGGTAGGGGTCGACGTAACCAACACCGGAGCGCGCGCGGGGGCCGAGGTGGCGCAGGTGTACCTGTCCTACCCGCAACAGGCCGGTGAGCCACCGATTCAGCTCAAACGCTTCCAGAAGGTCGCCCTGGAGCCGGGACAGACCCGCCACCTCACCTTCCACCTGGACCAGCGGGCATTTTCGATCTGGCACACCGACGCGCAAGCCTGGACCACCGTCAAGGGCAGTTACACGGTCCGAGTGGGTGACTCATCAGCCAACCTGCCGTTGCAGGCCCCGGTCGATGTGGACCAGACCGAAGGCGTGCAGTACGTGGCGGTGGACGCCCCGCAGGTGTTCGCCCCGGACAGCGCCCAGACGGTGACGACGACGTTCACCAACACCGGCGACTACCCGGCCGCCAGGGTTCGGGTCTCGCTGCCCGTGCCGGACGGGTGGACCGCCCAGCCACTCGGCCCCAGCACCTGGAACGTGGTGCAGCCCCGGTCCTCGGTTAGCACCCGTTGGCGGGTCACCGCGGCGGCCGACGCTGCGCCCGGATCCGTGACACTGTCGGCTACCGCCCGCTTCGCCGGAATGGGCGGCAACCAGACGGCAACCCGCGCGGCCAACGTCGCCGTGCCGTACCCGGCGCTGGCGGCGGCATACGACAACACAGGCATCACCGACGACGCCGCCCCATTGGCCGGCGCCTTCGCAAGCAGCGGCCGGACCTACTCGGCGCAGGCACTGGCCGCCGCCGGACTCAGGTCCGGTGGGACGGTCAACCATGCCGGCTCGACGTTCACCTGGCCGAACGTTCCGCCCGGCACACCGGACAACGCCGAGGCCAACGGGCAGGTGATCGCACTGTCCGGCACCGGCGACCGACTCGCGTTCCTGGGCGCCAGCACCAACGGTTCCCAGGGCGGCACCGGGACCATCTACTACGCCGACGGCCGCTCGCAGCAGTTCACCGTGTCCCTCCCGGATTGGTGGGGACCACCGGGTGACACCGAAGTAGTGGCCTCGATGCCGTACCAGAACCAGACCAACCCGCCCGGGCAGCTCAAACACGTCGCCTACGTCTACTACGCCTCAGTGCCCATCCGGTCCGGCGTAGCCGTGCGGGCGGTAGCGCTTCCGGTCACCGGCGTCTCGCCGGGCCCCGGCATGCACGTGTTCGCAATGACCGTCAACTGACATCATCGGAGGAGATAGCCATGAAGCGAACCCACGTCGCCATCGCCGGTGTCGCACTTCTGATGGCCTCGACGCTCGTATCAGTTGGTGCGAATACCACGCCCGCGGCCGCCGCCGAGGACTGCGCCGGCGCACCGTGGATGGACCCGCAGCGACCCGCGGACGAGCGCGCTGACCTGCTCGTGCGGGAGATGACGCTGGACGAGAAGGTGTCAATGACGCACGCGGTCTCCGACAGCGGTCACTCACGCGAGACGCTACCCATCCCGCGGCTGTGCATCCCCGCACTGCGGCTCAACAATGGCTCGAACGGCGTGGGCTCGGGTGGGCCCGTGCAACCGCAGACGACGGCGCTGCCCGCAGCGCTCGGACTTGCCGCGTCGTTCGACCCGGCGGTTGCGCGCCGCTACGGCAAGGTGACGGGGCGCGAGACTCGCAACGTTGGCCGCAATCTGCAGGAGGGGCCAGACATCAACATCGCCCGCGTCCCGCTGAACGGCCGCACTTTCGAGGCCTACGGCGAGGATCCCTATCTCGCGGGCCAGATCGCAGCCGGCACCGTGCAGGGCATCCAGTCCGAGGGCACGATCGGCGAACCCAAGCACTACCTGGCGAACAACCAGGAGATCAACCGCGATTCGATTGACGAGCGCATCGACGACCGCACCCTGCGACAGATCTACCTGCCGGCATTCGAGACCGCCGTCGATAAGGGGCGGGCCGGTGCGGTGATGTGCGCCAAGAACAAGGTCAACGGCGCCTTTTCGTGCGAGCAACAGGACCTTCTTCAGGGCGTGCTCAAGGACGAGTGGGGCTTCGACGGGTTTGTCGTGTCGGACTTCGACTCCTGCCACGACACCGTGCGTTGCGCAACGGGCGGCCTCGACTTCGAACTGCCGTCGGGCACCAGGTACGGGGATCGGCTGAAGGCCGCCGTGGAATCCGGCCAGGTGAGCATGGCCAACCTCGACGACCACGTGCACCGCATCCTTTCCACGATGCTGCGCTTCGGGCTGTTCGAGCGATCCCAGGCGCCCACGCCGATCGACGCCGCGCGCGGCGGTGCCGACTCCCGGGCAGTCGCCGAGGCCGGCACGGTGCTGCTGAAGAACCAGGGAGGCGTGCTCCCGCTGGAAACCCGGCAGGACCGGTCGATTGCGCTGATCGGTCCCGCGTCGCATTCCGTTGTGGCTACCGGCGGCGGCAGCACCGACGTCGCGCCGCTCTACACGGTGAGCCCGCTGCAGGCCATCACAAAGCGTGTCGGCGATAGCGTCACGGTGAACGCCGCCGATGGCATGGGGCCGGTCGACCTTGGCCCCCAACCCGCCTTGCCCGCGTACGCGGTGACCTCGGAGAACGCCGCGGCCGGCGAGAACGGTTGGACCACCCGCTACTACGACAACACGACGTGGTCGGGCGAACCCGTTCTGACCCGCACCGAGCGGTGGGTCGTCAATGATCCGACGGGCGGCATTCCGCTCAGCAACGGTGAGCCGGTGCCGGGTCTGCACCCTGACGGCTGGTCGATCCGCTGGTCGGGCACCTTCACCGCCCCGGTCGACGGCGACTACACGTTCCACCTGACCAACCGATCCCGGGCCAGGCTGTTTCTCGACGGCGCGACGGTGATCAACAACGGGGGAGGGTTCCCGGGGGTCACCAGGTCGGCAACCGTGCACCTGACCGCAGGTACGCCACACGCCATCCGGGTCGACTGGTCCAAGTCCGGTGGCCAGGCGATGATCTCGTTGGCGTGGACGCCGCCGCCGAACACACCGAACGTCGAGATCGCGGAGGCGGTCGCGGCGGCGCGCAAGTCCGACGTGGCGGTGCTGTTCCTCGCCAACAAGGACACCGAAGCCATCGACCGCCCGGGCCTCTCGCTCCCGGGCCACCAGGACGAGCTGGTGGAGGCGGTCGCGGCCGCGAACCCACGCACGGTCGTCGTGCTCAACACCGGCGGCCCGGTGACCATGCCGTGGCTGGACAAGGTCGCAGGTGTACTCGAGATGTGGTATCCGGGCGAGGAGGCCGGCAATGCGGCGGCCGCGGTGCTGTTCGGCGACACTGACCCGTCGGGACGGCTGCCAATCACCTTCCCCAAACAGCTCGCCGACACACCCGCCAGCACCCCGCAGCAGTACCCGGGTGTGAACGGGGTTGCCCAGTACTCAGAGGGGCTCAACGTCGGCTACCGGCACTATGACGCCCGCGACATCGCACCGCTCTTCCCGTTCGGGTATGGGCTGTCCTACACCACATTCCGGCTCGACAACCTCAAGGTGACAGCGGGGCGCTTCGGCGCCGCCACAGCGCACGCCATCGTGACCAACACCGGTGACCGCCGTGGGAGCCAGGTAGTCCAGGTCTATGTGGGCGGTGCCGACGGCAGCGGCCCTATCGGCGGCGGACAGACCGCCCCACCTCGCCGGTTGGAGGGCTTCGCCAAGGTGTCGCTCGATCCCGGACAGAGCAAGCAAGTTGTGATAACACTGGGGCCCCGCGCCTTCGCGCACTGGGATACGGCGCGTGACGCCTGGGTGCAGACCGCCGGTTCCTACACGGTCGAGGTCGGGACGTCCTCACGCGACCTTCCGCTGACCGCGTCGGTCGAGCGCGGCGGAGGGACGGTGCAGTGAGGACCGCCTGACGCCTTTAGAAGGCGGCCGTCGGAGTGGGTCGTGCGCTGGCGCACGTCGGCGCACGACCCCATCTCAATGATGTCGACGTCGCTGTAGCTGTAGGCGCTCAGGTCCTCGAAGTAGGCCACCTGGGTGATCGGCCGCCCCTGGTTGTTGGTGTCGAAGGTGTACGCCCGTTGGTCTCGGCGTCCGTCCGGCTGGCGCCCGACGTCAATAACGAACCGAAGCGGCAACAGCTGTTGAAGATTGCGCCGTGCTCGGTCAGCACACCCTCCTCATAGGAGGGCGTGCGGCTTCACGCGGATCACAAAACCATCGACAGGGCCGAATTCGGTGAGCGCCGGCAGGCCGACCGTCAAACATCAGCTGGGATGGATCCTCAATGTCAGCGCCCTGGATGCCTGGGTGCGGAGGAACTGTGGCCACATCGTGTGGTCCCGGTGTACCGGCGCTGGTGGGATGCCGAGCCGTTGGCGGAGCCGGCGGGTCGTGGAGGCACCGATGCGGTGGCGCAGCCCTCGCGCCCTTCGTTCTGGCCGCGCGGCGTCACTGTCAAAGGAACTTCCGCGTAGCGCCCGATCAGGGTGAGTTGCCCATCGAGACATGGACCAATAACGTTGCATTGGGAGGACGGCCGCTGCCGCGAGCAGGCCGATGGCCTGTGGGCCTGCGGCCGATGCCCGACAGAGTCAGGAGGAAAGGTGCGCTCACCGAGACGGTTGTTGGAACAGGGTAAGCTGACACGCCGAATAGTCGCCGCCGGGAGCGCCGTGGCCGTTGCGCTGGTAGCGGGCGTCGACTTCGGCACGGCCGCCGCCGCACAGGCAGCCGCGCCGTCGCCGCCGCCGGGGGCGGTGCTGTCGCCGGACGGCAGGCAGGCGGCTTGGGTGTCCGACGACGCCAAGAGCATCTGGAGCGAGACCCGCGCGAACGCGAAGAAGGACTGGCGTGATCCCGAGCGGCTGTTGTCGATCCGCGGCACCGTCGGCAAGCTGGTGTTCTCGCCCGACAGCAAGCAGCTGGCGTTCGAGAACCCACGCGGCGACCACGGGTTCATCGCGGTCTACGACGTCAAGACGGACCAGATCGGCTACGTCGACCCGTCGTTCGGGACCGACAGCGCGCCGGCCTGGGCGCCCAGCGGACGGCAGATCTCGTTCGTGCGCAGCTACCCGGGGATCCCCGACCAGTCACTGACCAAGCCCGTACCGTCGTTCGGCCCCTGGACCCCGCCGCCGGCGCGCGCCAACGATGTGTTCACGGTCGCGGACATCCTGCAGGCGCCGATCGCCTACGGGCCCGAGGCCTCCGGCGACGGCCGCTCGATCGCCTACATCACGCGTGCGGCCTACGACCGCGGGATCTACTTCATGCGCTCCGGCAGTCCTTCGCACCGCATCGTCAACTACCCGGACGACGACGGCCAGGAGCTCTCTCAGCTTGCCGTGTCGCGCGCTGGCGGCGCCATCGCCTATGTGCGCGGCAGCTCGCCGAACAGCGACGGCGAAATCCTCAACCCGGCCTCGACGCCCGACCCGCCGCACCGCGAGGTCTACATCGTCGCCTCGCGTGCCGGGAAGCCACGGCTGCTCGGCGACGGGCTCGCGCCGGCGTTCACGCCCGATGACCGCATGATGGTGTGGGTCAACGGCACGAGCATCATGAGCGCCGCCCTGACCTGGGACGACCAGGGCAAGCTGGCAGACGTTGGCAGCCCGGAGCCGCTGCTCACGGTGCCCAGTGGCTCGCCGTCGAACCTGCGCTTCTCGCCCGACGGCTCCAAGCTGCTCTACGCGCGCTCCAACGGCGTCGAGGTGCTCGACATGGGCACGTACACGCCGGCGGCGATCGCGCACACAGGCGCGAGCGACGCGAACCCCGTGTGGTCGCCCGACGGCACGCAGATCGCGTTCCGGCGCACCGTCTCCGGGCAGCCGTGGGCGATCTGGGTCGCCGACGCCGCGACCCTGACGCCGCGGCGGGTCTGGCAGGCGTCGCCAGGGCTGGGCTCGAGCTACTACGCGCTCGACGGGAACCCGACGTTCGAGAGCCAGCCGGGCGACCAGCTGATGTGGTCCGACGACGGCACGCTCGCGTTCGTGTGGGAGGCCGACGGCTGGCGCCACCTGTACTCGGTGCCCGTCGCCGGCGGCACCCCGACACTGCTGACGCCGGGCGACGGCGAGGTCGAGACCGCGCAGGTCACGCGCGACCACAAGGCGATCATCTATGCCACCAACATCGGCGACATCGCCCGCCGGCATCTGTTCTCGGTCGGCTTCCACGGCGGCGCGCCGGAGGCGATCACGGGCGGCCGTCCGAGCCAGTGGGCTCCGGCGCTGCTCGCCGACGGCGCGGTCGCCTACGTCGAGGGCAGCTACAACGTCCCGCCGACGGTGTACATCCGCGATGCCGTGGGCAACGTCTCCAAGGGCGGGCCTGACCTGCCAGATTCCTACCCGGTGAACCAGCTCGTCGAGCCGCAGCCGGTCACGTTCCCCTCGTCGGTAGACCATCAGACCGTCCATGGGCAGCTCTTCGTGCCGGCCCACCCCACGGGCTGCGGGGTGATCTTCCCGCACGGCGGCCCGTCGCGGCAGATGCTGCTGGGCTACCACTACTACGACACTTACACGGTCCTGTACGAGATGAACCAGTACTTCGCCAGCCACGGCTGCGTCGTGCTGTCCGTCGATTACCGCGGCGGCATCATGTACGGCAACGCGTGGCGCACGTTCCCGGGGCGCGGCGGCACCAGCGCGAGCGAGTACCAGGACATCCAGGGCGGCGCGGCGTTCCTGCTCGCGCAGCCCGGGGTCGAACCGGCGAAGGTCGGCATCTACGGGCTCTCCTACGGCGGCTACCTGACGACGCTTGGGGTCTCGCGGAACTCCGACATCTTCAAGGTCGCCTGGGACCTGGCCGGCAACGCCGGCAGCGCCGCGATCGCCAATCTCGCCTCGTGGACGGCGCCGACGCTGATCGAGCACGGCGACGACGATCGCAACGTCAACTTCAGCAGCAACGTGGCGGTCGTCAATGCGATCAAGGCCCAGAAGCCGCAACTGGAGCTCGCGACGCAGGTGATGCCGAACGAGCAGCACGAGAGTTACATGCGCTTCCGGGACCTGGTCGACGTCTACGACACCGGCGGCCAGTGGATGCTCGAGCACCTGTTCCCGGGCGAGGCTAGGGCGACGGTTCCGGCCACGACGGCGCCGTAGCGACGCCCGCCGGACCGGGTGGGCGGCGGAAGTCTGACCCGCCGCCTACCCGGCGCCCTGGAGCACCTTCGATGCCGTGATTCGAATTTGAGTACTGAGTATTACGGACGGTGACGGTTGCCCCTCAGTGTCACACCGGACTGCTCAGCCGCCTTGAGCAGCACTCGACGGCATTCTATGTCGCCCGGTAGGGGAGTATCTGACTTGGGTCGGCCCCGCGACGCCTGACTGGGGGTGCTCGAGTCGTTCACGTGCCGGTTCGGGCGAGCGGAGCCGCATCGGACGGCCGCCTCACCAGACAGTCAGTGGAGACGGGCCCGCAGGTCGGCGATCCGATCCGCCGCGGCGATGAAGTCGGAGGCGTCGAGCTGGCCCCCGGTCTGGGCGTTGACCAGGGCGGCGGTGGCGGCTTCGCCCTGGCTGACATCACGGGCGGAGCACAGGATGAGGTCCATGCCGGCGGCTGCGGCGGCGATCGCGCGCTGGCCGGTGCTGCCATAGTGGGCCAGCGCACCGGCTTCCAGGGCGTCGGTGACGGTCACCCCGGTGAACCCGATGCGGCCACGCAGTTCCTGCCTGACCACTGCCGGCGACAGGCCGGCTGGGCGGTTCGGATCCAGCGCCGGGTAGATGGCCCAGGACACCATGACGAGGTCGACGCCGATGGCGACGGCGGCTGAGTACGGGAACTCGTCGGTGCCGCGCAACGTGGCCAGCGACTGGGACAGGGTGATCGGGCGGATGTCTGTGTCCTGGGCCGTTGCCGCCCATCCCAGTCCGGGGAAGTGCTTGGCGGTAGCGGCCACGCCGGTGCGCTGCTGGGCGGTGATGAACGCCCGCCCCAAAGACGCGACGGTGCCGGGGTTCGCGCTGTAGGAGCGCTGGTACTGGTCGATGAAGTTGCCAGCAGTGGAGTAGACGTCGAGAACCGGGGCGAGGTTGACGTTCATGCCCACTGCGGCGAGGGCGAGGCCGGCTCCGGTGCCCGCCTCAGCCGCCGCGGCCACCGGATCGGCGGACTGGCCGATCCGCTTCTCTGACAGCGCGGGCGCCCCCGGCAGCCGCCGGATCAGGCCACCCTCCTGGTCGACCATCAGCAGCAGCGGCACATGGACCGGGCTTTGCACCTGAGCTCGTCGCAACTGGGCGATCACCGAGCTGATCTGGGCGGTGCTGGCGATGTTCTCCCCGAAGAAGATCACCCCGGCGGCCTCACCAGCGCGGATGATCCTCAACAGGCTCGCCGGTGGTGTCAACCCGGGGTACGAGTAGATGATCCGCTGCCCGGCCAGTTGCCGCGTGGTCAGGCCGGCCGACCTGGTCGGCGCCGGCACGGACGGTACCGGCGCGGGTGACGTGCCCGGCGCCTTCGTAGGCGGCGGCGCCGCCGATGCGGGCCTCGATGCCACCCGTCCGCCACCCGACCCACCGGGCGCGGACCAGATTGAGCGTGCCGCATCAGGGGCGGACTGCCCGGGCGTGGGGGCGTGCGACGACTGGCAGGCGGCCATGGCAAGGCCGAGAGCCCCGGCCACCAGAACGGTGCGAACCTTCGCCGCTGAATACATGACCACCTCCGCGTAGCCCGCACCGATCCCGGCGCGCCTGACGGGACCCGACGATCAGTCGACGGTGACCGGTCTGCGGTGTTCAGATCTCATCCGCCGGCGACGATGAACGGTGCATCCGCTCCAGCGCGATCGCCAGCGCTGCGCCTGCCGGTATGGGTGCCTCCCTGTGTCACCGGACCCCGTGCGGCGGCTCTATCAGCAGTATGTGCGGGAGATTCGCCCGTGACTACCCTCGAGTACATCGGGACAAAGTGCCAGCTTGATGCCTCTGCCTACCTCACCTTTGGGCGAAGACGAACCCGCCCTTGCATCGAGCTGCCGCGGATCGGGCGCTACGCAGCGTCACAGTCGTCTGCGCGACCGGCGCCCGGACGTGCCGAGAAGAGTGCATCCCACCTCGAGGCGTTGCCACCGTTCCGGTACCCCTGGGGGTCACTCTTCAGCGTTCAGGGATGGACGGGCCGACTGTGCCGAGCGGTATGCGCGTGCGACCGTGGACGAAGTGGCGGCCAGCTGCGGACGCGACGGCAACCAGACGGTCTGAATGCCGAGTTGCTCGTTCATCGCAGCGAGCTGGTACTCGTGGCGAAGGTCCGCGGCCGTACGTAGGCCGCGGACGATGACCGTAGCGCCGCGGCGCACGCAGTAGGCGGTGGTCAGGCCGGTCCAGGTGTCCACCTCAACATTGCCCCAGGCTGCCGGCATTGCGTCACGCACGCGTACCGCCCTGGTCGTGGCCTCGGCGGTTGGTCGCTTGTCGGCGTTCACCGCCAGCAACACGATGATCTGGTCGAACATCACCCGGGCACGGGCCACCAGGTCGCGGTGCCCCGGGGTGAACGGATCGAACGTACCGGGATAGACCGCCAACGAACCGTGTACCGGCACCACTCCACGATCCGACGTAGCCGTCACCGCGACTCCAACCACATGGCCACGATCATCCCAGCCGTACATGTGCCGACCCGACTTTGGGCCTTGTCGTCACCGCCGACCACCGCCGGCATCCTGATCAGCCGCAAGTCGCGCGTCTCGTCCGCACGTCGGCCACAAGGTGGTCTAGTGCGGTGTCCACTGACGTTCACCGG
>NZ_JBLROA010000107.1:0-11983 GCF_047921505.1 Micromonospora sp. SL1-18
AGCCAATAGCCAATAGCCAATTGTCCGGTCTCGGGACCTGCGTGACACATCGGTATCAGGACCTGCGTGACAGGGCGCTACGCTGCGCAGGATCTTGTGTGGTGCGCTCATCGACTTCAACGGTGGCCGTCCTCCGATGAGAGGGTGACGTGGGCACGTTCGGAACCGGACCGTTCAGCAGCGACGGTGCCCTGGACTTCCTCGAAGAACTCGCCGAACGGCCGCCAGAGCAGCATCTCGACGCGCTCCGGCACATGTTCACCTACGTCCTGGCCAACCGCGGCCTTCTCTGGCGAGAGTTCTTCCCTGACCAGGTCGTCGCGGCGGCAGCACTCGTGGCCGCCGCTCTTCCCGGCGGCGAGCACCTACAACACCGCCTGGCGGAACTGTCTGACGAGACAGACATGGCGATGTTGCCCGCGTCAGCGTCGGATCTCGCCGCGCCCGCGCTGGAAGCGTTGCTCTTTGTCGCCGGCCCCGACGGGCCGTGGCATCAGGGGTGGACCACCGAAGCAAACCGACTCGACGCTCAGCGGACCATCGATGAGCTCATTGCCATCCTTCGGGGGCCGATCTAGCCGGACGTGTCACCCAGGTCCCGAGACTGATCTGTCACGGAGGTCCTGAGACCCGACACGCCAATAGCCAATTGCCGGCAATCCGACACCTGGTAGACCTGGCATTACGTCTCGTAGATGCTTGTAACTCTCGACAGAAGGGCTTGCAGCATGCTCGACCCAACAACTACGGCTATCATCACCGGCGCTGCTGGGAACGTCGTTGCCTACATGGTCACCGGCCGGATTGATGAGCTTCGCGGCTGGGTGGCACGCGTGTTCCGACGCGGAAGTGAGGATCAACGCCGAATTTCCCTAGCAGCGCTTGAGGAAGACAGAGTCGCCTTGGCTCAGGGCCAAGCGTCTGAGTCCGAGGTGAAGAGTCGCTGGATCGCTACGCTTGCCGCTTGCTTCGTCTCCGATCCCGAAGTTCGTGCCGAGATTGCCGCAATGGCCTCGGCGGGTGAGTCCATCAGGAAATCGGTCAGGATCGGAAGTCAGCACAACCATGGCTCAGGCACCTTCATCGGCGGCGACAACTTTGGCCGCATCGGCAGACCCGAATAGTGGGCAGAGTTGACTACAACCCTCTCAGAGCCAGATGGCCCGCGCGAACAACATAATCACTCGAACGGCCTTTTCGTTGGTGGCAACAATTACGGCACCATTGAGATGGTTGACGAGAAGACAAAGTCCGCGCTGCGCAAGCTATCCAAGGATGCACCCCAGCTCGGCAACCTGCTAAGCAGGGCACTCGAAGACGGGGTGATCTCTCCAGGAACGGTTCTTGCGCTCGAAACGGCTGCTCGCAGCATCAACGAAGATGTAACAGCGGCCTTGTGGACAGCAAGTCGAAACATTAACGAAGACGTGGCCGGCTGGCTGCTCGACGCAAGCAGAGGCATCAACGAAAACGTCGCAGGCATGTTCTTGCATGCCGCTCAAGAAGTTCGCGAGTCGGCCCAATCCATTACTGAAGCCACTCGTCAGCTTCAATCATTCAGATTTCCTGCCGCCGCGAGCCCAGTTCCCGCCATCCAAAACGTTCAGCCTGCTAGAGATCAGTATTTGCGCACGGTCACGACTAGTCTCATGCAGAAGGTGGATCGGATTGAACGATCGGTAGGCTCGACGCAAGCGATGATCTTCGCTGCGGGATTCGTCCTTGGTGTCTTTGCCACGATACTGGTCGCACTCGCCGTGTGACCCGCCGCTACTACAGGCTCTGCTCGATCATCTGCCCGGTCTGGCGGACAAACGTCGTCAGAAGTATCCTAGCGGCGTGGAGCTTACCAGCATTGAGAGGGCCGAGCACAGCGCCGAGCTGAAGCTAGCGGCTGCACTGCCTCGCAGATGGCAACACGTGCAAGCTGTAGCCCGGAAAGCGTCCAGCCTCGCCATGTTTGTGCCTAGGCCTGAAAGGGATCTACTGATTGCGGCAGCATGGCTCCATGATATTGGTTACGCGCCTGATCTTGTTGACACGGGATTCCATTCTCTCGATGGCGCTCGATGGCTCCTTCGTCAAGGGTTTGGCATCCGCCTTTCTTCACTCGTTGCACATCACTCGTGTGCCTCTTATGAGGCAGATGAGCGAGGTCTCGGCTCGGCACTTGCGGCGGAATTTGACCGGGAGGAAAGCCCAACATCTGACGCGCTCTGGTACGCTGACATGACCACGGGCCCTGATGGCCAAAACTTCAGCGCGACGCAACGTCTGGCCGAGATTCGGTTTCGATATGGGCCAGATGATTTGGTTACCCGATTCTGGAGGAAAGCTGAGCCGGAGTTGATGAAGGCAATTCAGCGCACAGAAGAGCGAATGGCCGCTCAACCGATATAGGGAGTCTGGTGCTCGAACCCATGGCCAATGCGTAGTCGCATTGACGGATGGATCGGAAGACCATCAAGCTTGTCCTGCTCTACCCACTGGACAGCTGATGATTCGTCGCTGGTCGTGGGCTCGCCGCTGATGTATCTGCCACGAAAGCAGATCGAAAACTGCTGGCGCACCTCGCCGTCGCTGTACTCGACCAAATGGTTCGGGTTGGTGTAGATGCCGACCACGCCGGTCACCTCGATCTCGACGCCGGCCTCCTCACGCGTCTCCCGTACGGCCGTCTCGGCGATGTACTCGCCGAAGTCCTGAGCGCCGCCGGGTAGTGCCCAGAGGCCGTTGTCGGTGCGCTGGATGAGCAGCACCCGTCCGTGCTCGTCCTGGACGAAGACGGTGACTGCCACGACGATGCTGTTCGGCTTCGGGGCGTTCGGGTTGTTGAAGTGCTCGATCCGGGCCATGCCTATAGCCTCTCACTGCTGGCGGCTCAGTGCTCAGGCCAGACAGCCCGCTTCTTCCCAAGTGCCTGCTTGAAGCTGGCGAGGTAGTTGTCGAACAATTCCCCGCCGCCGATGCGGCGCAGGTGCAGCACCGGAGCGTAGGCCGCCGGCGTGCCGTAGAGGTGGGTGTTGACCAGCATCTCGTCGTCGAAGCGGTAGATGGAGTTGTAGAGGATCGTGTCGTGGTAGTAGATCCCGACGTTGTCCAGGTCCCGCAGGTCCTTGTAGAAGGCAAGCGCGTTCAGGATCTTGCTGGACATCGCGTGGCCGATGCCCTCGTCGTCGCCGCGCTCGGCGATGTGCTTGCCTTCCGGGTCGCCGAATAGCAACTCCACCTGGGCGCCGGCGAGTGCCTTCTCGCGCAGCGTCGGCACCCATCGGTGGTTGAACTCGGGCAGGAACAACCCCCCGTAGACCAGGACGCCGACCTGCCGGGTGGCCTTCTCCAATAGCTGCTGCCAGAGATCGGTCGGCACGGCCCCGCGGCGCGGGTAGATGTGGACGACCTCCGACTGGCTGACCTGCACCGCTCGCTGCGTCGGCAGAGCATCCGGCCAGAGGTACGACTCACTCTCGTCCAGCAACTCCGCAATGGAGTGGCGGTAACGCGGGTACGGGTTCCGGCTCTGGGTGACCCACCGCTCGACGGTCTTCGGATCGACCCCGAGCTGGTCCGCGAGAGTGGCCGGCGTCAGGCCCTTCTTGAGCATCCCATTGCGTAGGCGGTCGTTCGGCATCGCGACTCCTGGTTCGCTGGACGACGGGGGACGACTTGGAGGGACGACTAATCCTACCAAGGACGTCCCTAGTCGTCCATGTCTCGTGGTGAACTCGTCACTGCCGATCGACGCACTCTGATTGCACAAGAGCTGCCGTCCAGAGAGGACGTCTTTGGCCCACCGATACGGGCTCAGCTCACGAGATGAAGGAGTCAGTCATGGGACGTCTGCTGCTGGACACCTCGCGGGTGTCGTACGAGGTGTCGGTGAACCCGGTGCCGAAGCTGGACCAGAACGGTCAGCAGAAGTTCGACCGGGAGACGAAGAACCCGATGTGGACGGTGCACCTCTACGCCCTCTCCGAGGGGAGCGCGGAGGTCATCAACGTGACGGTGGTCAACCCGGTGATGCCGCCGGTGACCGTGCGTCAGCCGGTGCTTCCGGTGGACCTGGAGGCGTTGCCCTGGGTCAACGACCGGGACGGCAAGGTCCGTTCGGGTGTGGCGTTCCGGGCCTCGGGCCTGAACCCGCTGGACACCGCCGCCGCCTAGCGGCGGGCGTGTCGATCGGCTCCACAGAAGCGAAGTGGTGGACCCGGGGTCGCCGTTGATTGGCGTCGTCTGCGACCCCGCGTCCTGTCCCAACAAATCCGGTCCCTACATGGGGAGGACTTGTCGTGTCCAAGTCTACGTCGCGGTCCCGGTTCGGCTGGTCGAACCGTGGGGGCAACGTCACTGTCATCGAAGCTCCGGTCGCCCGTTCCTACCGTCGTCGGGCCACCATCGCCTTCTGGGTCACCCTCAGCGTGATCGGCCTCCTGGCCGCCACGGTGGCCTCGCACTACCTGCACCCGATCCTGGGTGCGCTGCTCGGCGGGTTCATCGGTGTCGCGCTCGGCGCGGTCGTGTTCGCGCTGGTCGTGGCGTGGCCGGTTCTGCGGGTGTTCTGGCACTGGCTGACCGAGATCGCGCTCGGCCTGCTCGCCGTCTACGGCTGGATCGCGGTGATGCAGTCCACCTCGCTGGTGGTGTCGCTGCTCATCGTCGCCCTGGTCGTCGGCGTCCCGGCCGCGATCGCCCCGATCCGCCGGCGGATCCTCGCCTGGTTCTGGTGTGTGGTCGTCAGGCACCGGCTGCGGATGTGCTTCGCGGCGTTCATCGCCACCAACCGCTCCGGTTCGCTGCCGCTGATCCTGCTCGCCCGGTCGACCCCGGCCGGCGAGCGAGTCTGGGTGTGGCTGCGGCCCGGCCTGTCCCTGCGCGACCTGGAACAGGACGGCCAGGTGCAGAAGCTCGCCGTGGCGTGCTGGGCCAACGAGGTCCGCGTCATGCGCGCCTCCCGCAAGTACGCGGCGATGATCCGTGTGGACATCACCCGCCGCGAGCCACTGGCGCACACGATCGTGTCCCCGCTGCCGGACTACGTCCCCACCGACGTGCCGGCCAACGCTCCCACCTCACCGGGCATGCCGCCTGTCGGCCTCGACCTGCCCGACGTGCCGGACAAGCCGGTCACCGCACCGACCGAAACCCCCCGGCCGCGCAAACCGCGCAACCCCACCACCACGACGAGCCCGAGCGACGGGTTCGACCCCTCCGACTACGCCTGATCGGGACGGCGCGGGCCAAGCACCCCTGACGGGGCCCGGCGTCCGCGCCTCTCCCAATCCCCCCACCCGCCTTTGACACGTACGTGTCAACCGATCCTCGGGAGCCCTCATGGACACCACGAGCCCTCTGGGAATCCACACCACCGCCAGCGACCCGCACGACTGCGTGCCGGTCGCGTCGGTCCTGTCGATCTTCGATCCGGTGTTCCTCGGCATCGACGAGTTCGGTCAGGCCGTGTACCTGCCGATGATCTACCGGAACATCCTCATCGGTGGCGAGCCCGGCGCGGGCAAGTCGTCGCTGTTGAACACGATCGTCGGTCACGCCGCTCTGTGCCCGGACGTGCGGCTGTGCCTGCTAGACGGCAAGCAGGTCGAGCTGGGTCTGTGGGAGGACGCCTGCGACGTGTTCGTCGGCCCAGACCTCGCCCACGCGATCCGCACGCTTCGCCGGGTGCAGACGGTGATGGACAACCGGTACACGTTCCTCAAGGCCCGCCGTCGCCGGAAGATCGGCCGCAACGATGTGTTCGGTCAGATCCTCGTCGCCTGCGACGAGATCGCCTACTTCTCCGCCACCGCCGGGGACAAGAAGGACCAGGAGCTGTTCGCCGCGCTGCTGCGCGACATCGTGGCCCGTGGCCGCGCCGTCGGCATCATCGTGGCCGCCGCGACTCAGCGTCCGTCGTCGGACATCATCCCGACCTCGCTGCGGGACATCTTCGCCTGGCGCTTCGCCGGCCGCTGCACCACCGACGTGTCCTCCGACATCGTGCTCGGGCACGGCTGGGCCGCCCGCGGCTTCTCCTCCAACACCATCGACCCCAATAACCAGGGCGCCGGCTACCTCATCTCCGAGGGCGGCATCCCTGCCCTGGTCAAGGCCGCCTACATGACCGACGCCGACATCATCCGCGTCGCGGACTACGCGGCCTGGACCCGCCGGCAAAGCGGCCTCGTCACTCCCGCCGAGCGGTACGCCACCGCCTACACCAACAAGGCCGCCGCATGAACACCACCGCCGCGACTTCAACGCGAGTCCTGGACCTGGTGCTCGTCGGCACCGGCGAGGACATCGCCGCACTCACCACCATCACCCGCCACGCGGGCGCACTCGTCTTCCGATCCCCACCCACTGCCACCGACGACGGCCGGCAACGGGTGTTCCTCCGGCTCCACCTGCACCACCGATAGAAGACGGTCGACGGCCCGGACCAAGCCCTGGAAAGCGAACCCGGACCGCCGACCCAACCACCGCCCACGAAAGGACGTGGCCGCCATGAACCCTACCCAAAAACCACTCGACAACTCCGGCGCGCTGGCCGACCTGACCCCGGCCGTCATCCTGCGCTGCGCCGCCCGCTACCTCGAAATCCGAGGCTGGACCCAAGGCGTCTACTACAGCGACCAGGCCGGCATGTTCCCGCCCGCCTGCGCCATCGGCGCGATCGGCATGGCCGCCCACGGCGTGCTCACCGACGGTCCGGAAAACCACGGCCCGAACGTCCGCGACTGCAACAAGGCCGTCGACTACCTCTCCGCCTACCTCCACGACCACGGCCACATCAACCTCGACCTCGGCGACTGGAACAACGACGGCGACCCGACCCTGCCGTACAGCACTGGCGACTGGAACGACCGCCACGACCGAACCATCGAGCAGGTCATCACCACCCTCCGCGCTGCCGCTGACGACTACGACTGGACCCACGCCAGCGAGGACGACCTCGAAACCTACGCCGATGCCTGCGTGTGGGCGGAAAAGCACCCCACCCGTGAGGGCTACCTCTCCTGGCTCGATGCCCGATGACTCCCCGAGTCCGCGCACTCATCACCGCCAGCGCAATCAGCGCCGCCGCGACCGCCGGCTACCTCACCGCCCGCCACAGCCTGCGGGCCGAACTGCTCACCGTCCGGCACGCGGCCACCCACGACCCGCTGACCGGCATCCACAACCGCGCCGGCCTCTCGGCCGCCGCCGACACCCTGATCACCACCGCCCACACCACCGGCCGGCCGGTCGTTGTCGTCCTGGTCGACCTCGTGGGTTTCAAGAAGGTCAACGACACCCACGGCCACGACGCCGGGGACCACATCCTCACCGTCGTCGCCAACCGGCTGACCGGCATCGCCGGCCCCGCCGGCCTCACCGCCCGCCTCGGCGGTGACGAGTTCGCCGTCATCACCACCGGCCCCGCCACGCGTCGCGACGCGGAAACCTGGCTGGCCGACTGGCTCACCCACATCCACGCCCGGCTGACCACGCCGGTCAACCACGACGGCCGGCACCTGGCCGTCGGCGCGACCTTCGGCGCGGTCCTGGCCGACCCCGGCCATCCCGCCGCCGTGTGGCTGCACCGCGCTGACCTCGCCATGTACGCCGCCCGCGCCGGGCGACGGACGACCGCTGTCTTCACGGACACCACCGACACCCCCGCCGACCTGCGGGCGACCGATCGGCCCCGTGACCTGGCCCGTCCCACCAGTCCTCTCGCCGCCGCCCCGACCACCCGGAGGGCCGCATGACCACCGCCATCGACATCACCAAAGTGACACGTACGTGTCAAAACGACATCTCCACCGCCGCGCTTATCAGCGTCCTCGAAGCCGCCTGGGCCGCCATCCGCGAGCGGCACCCCGAGGTGCCCGCCGCCGTCATCGTCGTCGGCTCCGGCTCCCCCACCAAGCCCAACCAGGGCATGAAGTGGGGCCACTTCGCCGCGCTGCGCTGGCAGGCCGGGGACAACCAGCTCCCCGAAATCCTCATCTCCGGTGAGGGCCTGTCCCGCGAGCCCGAGGCCGTCTTCACCACGCTGCTGCACGAAGCAACCCACGCCCTGGCCGACGTCCGGGGCATTCAGGACACCTCCCGTCAGGGCCGCTGGCACAACAAGAAGTTCGCCACCCTGGCCGCCGAACTCGGCTTGTCCACCACCAAGGACGACAAGCTCGGCTACTCGCCCTGCACCCTGACCGACATCACCCGCGCCCGCTACCGGGCCACCATCGCCGGCCTCGCTGAGGCGCTGCGGTTCTACCGCCACCCCGAACCGACCGGGGAAGGCAAATCCCGCACGAACAACAACAACGGCGTCTCGTGCGAGTGCGAGTGCCCCCGCAAGCTGCGCATCTCCACAGCGGCCTTCGAGGAAGGCCCGATCGTCTGCGCGGTCTGCTCGGCAGCGTTCCTGCCCGAGGACATCGACCGCGACACCTACGAACACCCCACCTTCGCCACCGGCACCCCGGCCGGCGACGGCCAGGACGACGGCGACGACTCGGAGGACGACCCGATGGTCTTCTACGACCCCACCGGCGAACGCTTCGGCCTGCCGACCTACCCCTTCAAGCTCGCCCCCGACGGGCTGCTGACCCGACGTCAGCTCCGCGCCCGCGAGCTGCGCCCCGGCGGCCAGGACCCCGCCGCGCAAATCCTCTGGCGTCGCGGTAAGCGTGTCGCCTACCTCTTCCGTCTCGACCTCGCGGTGCCCAAGCGCACCGCCACTCCCGCCCAACAGGCGGCCATCACCAAGGCGCTCACCGCGCGGCGTACCTGCCCCACCTGCGGCCAGGTCAAGCCCTACTACATCCCGCGCTCGCTCGGCGAGTGCCTCGACTGCACCCCTGAGGTGACCCGATGACCACACCCAAACCCTCGATCACCGCACGACTCCAGGACGGCGTCCTGATCCTCATCGTGCTGCTCGTCGGCGTCATGGCCGGCGCAGCCTCCTTCAACCACGTCCACGACTGGACCATCAGCAACAGCCCCACCGACACCGCCGACTGGTTCGGCTGGGCCAACGCCGTCATCACCGAACTCATCCCGATCGCCGCAATGATCGTCATCATCCGCCGCCGCAAGACCAACGGCCACATCGGCTACCCGATGTTCCTGCTCATCGCCGCCGTCGGACTATCGCTGACCGCACAGTTGGCCGTCGCCAAGCCGACCGTCTTCGGCTGGATGGTCTCCGCGCTGCCCGCGCTGGCCTTCTTCGCCCTGTCCAAGCTCGTCTTCACCGCAACCCGGCCCACCAACCCTGTCCCGGCACCCGTGCCGGCCACCTCCGCCCCGGCGTCGTCACCCGACACCACCGCCGACGCGAAGGTCAGCCCGGCCGCCGCGACCATCACGGCCACTCAACCCGCCACCGAAGCAACCCCGATTCTCGAACCCGGCATCCCGGCGAAGAAGATCCCCGCGCCCGCAGCACCGACGACCACCCCGACCGAGGACACCCCGGCCCTGGTGACACCGCCAGCCGTACCGGCGGTCACCCCGACTGT
The DNA here is from genome assembly GCF_047921505.1 of Micromonospora sp. SL1-18. Classification (NCBI taxonomy): domain Bacteria; kingdom Bacillati; phylum Actinomycetota; class Actinomycetes; order Micromonosporales; family Micromonosporaceae; genus Micromonospora; species Micromonospora sp. SL1-18. The sequence continues at coordinate 9,513 of NZ_JBLROA010000107.1, forward strand.
CACGACGCCGGCCGCGCCGGCTCCGGCGCTGCTGTCCAATGCCCGCATCGTGGCCACCGCGCACGAGAAGGCCCACGGTGAGCCCATCACCGCTGGCCAGCTCGCAGTGCGACTGCGTGTCCCGACGCCGACGGCCGCAGACATCCTGACCGCCCTCAACAACCCGACCGTCAACAACCACCAGCACAACGGCACCCCCGTCGGGACCAACGCCTGATCTCGACGCTGCCTCTCGCGCCCGAAACCCCTCAAAAGGTTTCGGGCACGGGGGACGCCGCCGAAACACCTCGACGGCACCACTGGAAGGAGACCGCAATGCCACGCGACCCCATCTACGGCGAAGCCCCCACCAACGACCGCGAGGTCGCCCTCTGGCAAGACATCTTCACCACCACTGCGGCCCAGGACGGCAGCTACCTGCCGCTGATGACCCGCATCCTGCACCAATCCATCAACGAAATCTGGTTCCAGCACCAGCCGGCAACCTGCGGCCTGGCCGAGGACTGCTACATCTGCGACGCGATCCACACCGCAGCGAGGACCCTCGCCGCACACGACCGCATCCAGGCCAACAACAGCACCGAGGCCACCGCCTGATGACGGCATCGACGCTGCCTCTCGCGCCCGAAACCACCACGGTTTCGGGCACGGGAGCCTACGCCGACGCAGACACCGGCTACTGGCCCTGGGCTGCCCCCACCACCGAACCCCGCGACCTCGTCGCCGACGGCTGGGTACGCGGCCACGACCCCCGCACCGTCGCCACCGGCCGCGCCCGCGCCCAAGACCCCGACTACCCCGAATGGCTGGGCCACGTCCGCGCCGCCTCAGCGTGCAAGCACCCAATCCGGCTGGCGGGGCAGATCCACGTCAACGACGCCGACGGCAACCGCATGGCCACCGTCGACACCGAGGACATGCCCGACGGCGCGATCTACACCCCCTGCGGCAACCGCCGCGCCTCCGTCTGCCCGTCCTGCGCCGAGGTCTACCGCCGCGATACCTACCACCTGATCAAGGCTGGCCTACAGGGCGACCGGTGGGGCCTGCCGCCCCTGCACGAGCACATCGCCATCTTCCTGACCGCCACCGCCCCCTCCTTCGGCCCCGTGCACCACCGGGTGGTGAAGGTCCACGCCGCGGACTGCCGCAAGAAGGACGGCTGCACCTGCCGTGCCTCGGTGTGCCACCCGTTCGGCCGCGTCTGCCCTCACGGTGTGGAGCTGTGCTGCGGGCAGCGACACAAGGCCAATGACGCGCACCTGGGACAGCCGCTGTGCCTGGACTGCTACGACCACGCCGGCCAAGTCGTCTGGAACCACGAAGCACCCGAGCTGTGGCGCCGCACCATCCAACAAGTCGACCGCGAGTTGCGCCGCCTCGGCCGCGCCCACGGCGTCGAGCTACGCCGCCGCTACATCAAGGTCTACGAATTCCAGGTACGCGGCGTCATCCACTACCACGCGCTGATCCGCCTCGACGGCCACAACCCCGACTGCCCCGGCGCGATCGTCCCACCCCCACGGGTCATCACTCGGGACATGTTCGAGGACGCAGCGCGGGCAGCATTTGTCAAGACCTCCTACACCTCCGCCCCACACCCGGCCAACGGCGGGCAGGGCTGGCACATCGCATGGGGCGACAAAGGCCTGGACGTGAAACACGTCAACGCCCCCGGCGGTGAAGTCAACCTCGCCCAGATCACCGGCTACATCGCCAAATACGTCACCAAGAGCACCGAGGTAACCGGGCTGAACCTGCGCCGCGTCGACGAACTCAGCGTCGAAGTCCACGGCGACCCGGCAACGCACCTCGGCCGGCTCATCCGCGCCTGCTGGGACCTCGGCGAGCACCCCGACTACCACCGGCTGCGGCGTTGGGCGCACCAGTTCGGCTACGGCGGTCACATCACCACCAAGAGCCGCGCCTTCTCCGCCACCCTCGGCTTCATCCGCCTGCAGCGCACCATCTGGCGACGCACCGAGGGCTACCCCCACGCCTGGGACGACGAACAGACCGAGCGCGTCATCTACGAACTCGGCTACCACGCCACCGGCTGGATCACCACCGGAGACGCCCTGCTCGCCAACACCGCCGCCGCCATGGCGCGCGCCCGACACCAAGCCGGCATCGACGCCCTAGCCGACGAGCTGGCCACGCAGCGATCCACCGCCCGGCCTGCCGCCGCTTGACACGTACGTGTCAACAAGCGCAATCCCGTTCTTTGACAACTCCACAGAGGAAAACGACATGCCGCACCGGCCCACCTGGAAGGAGCACGTCATGCCCACACGTCCCCGCCCCCTGGTCGCGGTCCGCCTCATCGGCCCGGCCGCCACCGTCAAGGCCCACGCCGCGACCATCGCCGCCCAGCTCGCCGCCTACCACGGCCGAGAGCGCATCACCTGCCGCACCAGCACCCACCCCGCCCGCTACAGCGGCGAAAGCCGCGCCTACATCACCATCACCCC
>NZ_JBLROA010000108.1:0-11337 GCF_047921505.1 Micromonospora sp. SL1-18
CTTGCTGGAGGGATACCAGCGGTCAGCGACCACGCGGGTGCCGCCGGTCCAGTCGCTCTTGTAGGTGAGGGTCATCCACGACGCGGTGGCTTTCCGCGGACCGGGCGGTGACCGGCGAACGCGACCTCGAGCACCCCTTCGCCGCCGGTCACCTCCGGCAGCATCCGGTGTAGCTCCTGAGCGTCCGCGGCGGTCAGAACCGTTGCCTTACGCGCATAGCCCGCGATGTAGGACCTCGATGCCGGCCGCGGCGAGTTTCTCCGGTGTCAGCGCACCGGAGGCGAGCGCCGGCAGCCCCGTCTTCGTGCCTGTTGTCGTGGCGTCAGCCTCGCCCGCCTGTTCGCGGAGCTGTAGATGAGTACGCCGCCGGCGAGCCACAACCGGTAGCGGGTGTCGATGTCGGTGAGCGCGATGTCGATCGGCAGCTTCTCCTCCCATGCCTGCGGTACCGTGCCGGCATGACCTCGGTACGGGCGAACGGTGTGGATCTCGGCATCGAGAGCTTCGGCCGCGAGGACGATCCGCTGGTCCTGCTGGTCGGCGGCACGACGATGCTGTCCTGGCCCGACGCGCTGTGCGAGCGGCTCGCGTCGGGCGGGCGGCGCGTGGTCCGCTACGACCTGCGTGACTCCGGCGCGTCGACGACCCTCGACCCGGAGAATCCGGCGTACGACCTGCGGGATCTCGTCGCCGACGCGGCCGCGCTGGTCGGGGTGCTCGGTGCCGGGACCGCCCATCTTGGTGGGGTCGGCGTCGGTGGGATGGTCGCTCAGGTCGCCGCGCTGGACCACCCGGACGTGTTCTCCGCACTGACCCTCGTCGGCACCCGGCCGGTGGCGCCGGGCCCGGTCGACGAGGACCTGCCGGACCACGACCCCGCGGTCATGGTCGCGCTGTTCTCCCACCCGCTGCCGGACTGGACCGACCGGGATGCCGTCGCGGCGTTCGCCGCCGAGGGTGCCGAGCCGATGGGCGACGATCCGGAGGAGGCGCGGGCGACGGCCGCCCGGATCTGGGACCGGACGCCGTCGAGCGATCCCGCGGTGCACCAGGCGAACCAGCTCGGGATGGTGTTCTCCCGGATCGACTGCACCCCGCGATGGCGGGAGCGCCTCGGTGAACTCGACGTGCCCACGCTCGTGGTGCACGGTCGCGCCGACCCGTTCTTCCCGGTCGGCAACGGCGAGGTCCTCGCCGCCGAGATCCCCGCGGCGCGACTGCTCGTCCTCGACGACATGGGTACCGCCCTGCGGCACGCCGCGGCCGACCAGGTCGCTGCCGCCATGCTCGCCCTCTGACCGCTCGGCTGGACGCACTGGGGTGCGAACGGTCAACCAGCCGGCGACTCGGTCGGACCGAGGTAGAGCTTGCGCACCGTCTGGTGCACCCACCACTCGGTGCGGTCCCCGGCGTAGAGCCGCACGACCCTCCCGGGCGCGAGCTCCAGGTCGCCGACCGGAGCCAGGCCATCGTGCGGACCGGGAGGTCGGCCTCGGCCAGCTCTGCCCGTACGGCTGGCCGGCCGCCGCGCCGGGCAGGCGCGGCGGCGGCCGGGAGATCAGGACGAGAAGCGGTCGACCACGTCGGGTCGGTTGGTCGCGGCGAACCGGCTGCGGACCTGGGGGCGGCTGGCCAGGAAGAGGAGGGCGACCGCCACTAGCGCCTTGGCGACGTTGATCGCCCGCATCCACCAGGGAAACGGCTGGAGCAGGGTCAGGCCGGAGCCGAGCAGCACGATTACCGAGATGAAGATCACCTGCCGGTACGCCTTTCGCTGGCCCCGCTGCAGCCCGCGGATCACCCACAGGTAGCCGAGCGCGACCAGCGCCACGGGTAGCACGCGGGACCACGCCGAGGAGCGCAGCGTCTCTCGGGCGGCGGCTAGGTCGATGCCGGCGGGCAGGTCGAGGTGGGCGAGCTGGTAGTCCAGCAGTTGCTCCTGCAAGACCAGCATCAGGACGGCGAGCAGGGCGCTCAGGGCCAGGTTGGCGAGCATGAGCACGATCATGCGGCGCACCTGCGGCGGCGTGGCCGTGGCGGCGTCGGGATCGGTGGCGGGGGTGTCCGGTGTCATCATCGGCAGGGATGAGATCACACGGCGCCTTCCCGCGCTGCCCCGGTATCCCGCCCGTCCGCTCAGCCGGTGAAGTCCCCGGCGACGGTGCGCAGCGCCCCGGGCAGCTCCGCCGCCGCCGACGCCGCGGTCCAGTCGACGAGCCACTGGGCCGCAACACCGCCGAGCATGGTCTGGTAGGCGCGCCGGCGACCCCAAGCCCGGGCAGCCCCGCGCAATCATCCACGTCGGCGTCGCGCTCCGCACGGCGTGGCTGCCTCGCGAGGGCCTCCGCGACCACCCGCGCAGCGAACGGTCCCTGACGTCCCGCTGCCGAGCCCAAGGCCAACGCCCGTACGCCGGGACGCTGCCCTGGCTGGTACCGCTCATCGCGCTCCCCTCGGCGGTCGGGTTGGTCGCCGCCCTACCAGTCGGTCGGCTGACCAGCCGCGAGGACGCTCCCCCGAGGGGGCGAGCGTATAGACCGTGGTCTCGGCTTTGACTGCCCAGGTGTGCGGCAGTCAATGCGTTCGCGCTCACGTGGGCGCTGGAACGGGGACGTGTAGGTCGTGCGCCTGCTGGCCAGTACCCGTGCAGCCGGACGACGAGCTTCGCCGGCTCGGCCCGCGGCTTCGGATGTTGGCCGCCCAAACCGCGCCCGACGCGCGACGGCCAAGCGCGGGTCATCCGGCGTCAGCAGGGTAAGGGTGTCTTCGTCACCGACCCCCAGACTTGGATGCGCGAACCCTGAACCTCCCTGTGTTGACCCATTCCGGCGCTGGGTGTGCGATTATCGCACCATGGCTGATGGCTGGGACTGGCCCCTCGTCGGTGAGCAGGTACGACAAGCCCGCCTGTCGTTGGGGATCTCGCAGCAGGATCTCGCGGCGATGGTGGGGCTAGACCGCACCATGCTGGCCAAGGTTGAGGCTGGCAGCCGCCGTTTGGACGGCTTGGAGCTGGCTCGGCTTTCCAGGGCACTGAAGGTGTCGATGGAGTACTTGATTCAGCCGCCGCCAGTGGTGTTGTCCCGACGGACGGCGCCGCTGACCGAGGAAACCGACACTGAGGCAGCACGGTCGTCGGAACGCCTCGAAATCGCCATGGTTGAGTGGCTGCGCAATGTCCAGCAGTTGCTGGACATTGGCGTATTGCGTACCCGTCCTCTGCTTCGCTACCCGCACCCGGTGGCATCCGAGGATGATGCGCGTCAGACAGCCCGGTGGTTGCGACAGCGGTTCGGGCTCGGCGATGAACCGATCGGCAGCATCATGGACGTCTGTGAGCGCGCAGGTCAGTGGGTTCTGGTCACCGACCTGCCAGGCGACGGCGCATCGCTCATCGAGGGCGACATCGCCGTTGCTGTCGTGAGCACTACGGGCGATCCTGGCCGCCGTCGGGCTACCGCTGCACATGAGTTGGGGCATCTCATCATTGGTGATGAGTATTCCGCCGACCTCGGCGTGAGTACCTCGCGTGCAGAACGGGAGGTGGTGATTGATGCCTTCGCCGCGGAACTTCTGCTGCCCGTGCAAGCGATTGCCGCAGCCGGAGCCCGCGGGACGGTGAGCCGGGATCAGATCGTGAGCTATGCGGCTCGATACCGTACCTCTTGGTTGCTGGCGTTGCGGCAGGCTGAGCAGGCAGGGACCATCGACCCAGAGACGCGTAGGTCCTGGAGTCAGATTCGGCCTACCCACGTGGAGTTCATGGAGGCGTTGGGCTGGGCACCGCAGCCCGACCTTGCGTCGGTACGGGTATCGCCCGCCTACGCAAAGGCCGTGATGGAAGCGTTGCGGAACAGGCGAATCACCCGGGCCAGGGCTCTGGAGTTGATGCATGGCCACATCGCCGAGGCGGATCTACCGCAGGACGACGACCTGGAGATCGCGCCGTGAGCCGCTCGGCGCAAGTCACCTCCGTCCTTGTGCTCGACACGATGGTTCTCAGCCACTTCACTCTCGCTGACCGGCTGGACGTCTTGCAGGATCTGCTGCTCGATGCCGATTGTTGGACGACTCAGGTGGTTCGGGAGGAGTTGCGGGCGGGATCTGAGGATCATCGTGAACTGGCCGTCGCTTGCGAGGTGGACTGGCTGAGCACTGCCCAGCTGGACACGCTCGATGAGGTGCGGTGCTTTACCAAATGGGCCGCGCGGCTCGGCTCGGGTGAGCGCGACCTCGGGGAAGCGTCCGTCCTCGCGGCCGCCGAACTGCGGGGAGGCGTGGCCATCACGGACGACAGGAACGCGACGCAGGTCGCCCGTGCCCACGACGCCCGCGTCCACGGCACCATCTGGCTTCTCGCGGGGGCCTGCCGGGACGGCAAGCAAACCCTGACGGCTGCGGGGAACCTCATTGAGGCACTGAGAGCAACCGGTGCTCGTCTGCCCTGCTCCGGAGCGGAATTCCCGGACTTCGCCCGTAAGCACAACCTCCTGTAGTCGCGACGCCAAGTACACCGAACGGGTCGACATACCGGGCGGGCTGATCCACGATGCCGCCGCGCTGCTGAGAGCTCCGACCGTGTCGATAGGATCGATCGAAGTCTGATCACGTGCCCCGGGTTCCACAGATGAGCCTCGCGCCTAGTACACGAAAAACCGGGCTGAGCTGCAGAAATGGATGAAGACACGATGAACCGTCGTGTCGCTAGGCGCCTTCGTTGTTGCAGGTCACGGGCCTGAGTCGTCCGGCATCTCGCTCGCGCAACCAGAGGTGCGTGAAGATCGTAACTGCAGTCGAGCATAGATGCACGTCTCATGATGTAGCCTGTCGATGACTTTTGGTAGCGCATATATACCGATACGCCCGATAAGAATGTCGGCAAACAGGCCGTTCCGGCGTTCGTCCTGCGATGCCCTGAGCTGGGAAAACGCGTCCGCCTAGTGACACGCTCGTCGTACTATCCTCAGCCTCCTTTTCCCAGGTCAGAGGCCAGCTTCACAGACCAGGCAGGGCGTCGATCTGTGGAACCCGGGCGTGCGACAGCGGGTTCGCCCAGACCCGCAGTGGGTGGGGTCCGAGCCGGCTGTGATGTCCGGGGAATTGCCGGGGCATCACAGCCGGCTCGGCAAGGTCAGCGCCGCGGCTTGACGTCGAACACGATCTGGATGGTGGGTGTTTCCCACGGAGTCCCTTCGCCGATCCGGACGTCCGCGACGTACCGTCCTGGCTTTGTCAGTCTGGTGGTGTCCAGCCGGGCCCGGACGGTCGTGTGGTGGCCTGCTTCGAGGACGTTTTCGTCCGGCGTCAGCTCCAGCCACTCCTGGTCGTCGGACGGCGCACAGTCGTAGTTTCCGGGCAGTTGCTCGACCGCAGGATCGCCTGCGGCGTAGCCTTCGGAGCCGCCGACTTTGAAGAACCCGCACGCCCCGGCGGTCCGGTAGAGCGCGTATGTCGAGTTCGGTAGCCGGGTCCAGGTATCGGTGGTCGGGTCGTAGGAGATGGCCTGGTTGGTGATGATCGAGCTCCGCTCGGCCGAGCCGCCCGCGATGACCAGTCGGCCGGCTGAGATCGACACTGCGCTGGCCCACAGGTCGACGGGCATGTCCGCCACCTGCTTCCACCGGTTGGTGTCCGGGTCGTACTCGTAGGTGGACAGCTTGTCGGCGCCGGGCCCGATTCCCCCGGCGCAGTAGACGTGTCCCCGCAGCCCGGCGCAGGAGGTCCAGGCGGTGTTCTGTGGGTAGTCGGCCAGCCGCGTCCAGGTGTCCGACTCCGGGTCGTACCGCAGGACGTCGGTGTTGCCGCAGTCGACGTCGCATCCGCCGACGACGTACAGCTGGCCGTCCAGTACCGCCGTGCCCGAGGCGGCATGGGGAGACGGGTTTACCGCCCCGGTCGTCCAAGAGTCCCTCTCGGGGTTGTAGATCAAGGTGCTCGCCACTGGGTTGAAGTTGTCCTCGCCCCATCCGCCGGCAATGACGAACATGCCGTCGATGAACGCACCGGACGGCCGCTGCCGCCCGTCGGGCAGGTCGGCGATCGGCGACCAGGCGCCGCTGGCCGGGTTGTAGGTGTACGCGCTGCGCAGCGGGGCACCGCTGCCGGTGGTGCCGCCAAAGGAGTAGAGCAGCCCGTTCTGGTATCCCGCGGCACTGTCCTTGATGCGCGATGGGTACGGGGTCAATGTGCGCCATGGGGCGTCAGCGAGCCGCGGACCGGTGATCGCTGCGCCGCTGCCGCTGGAGCCGCCCGTGCGCGACGGGCTAGCGGCCACGCGATGGGTGCGTAGCGGCGCGCCGCTACCCGCTGGGGTGTCGCGGACGGACCCGGGTGGCGGGGCGAGGCGCGCGACGTCGGCGCCGTCGCGTTCGTCCAATTCGAACCGGGCCGGGCCATCGCCGGTGTTGTTTATCTTGAAGGTCGCGGTCGCCTTCTCGCCGAGCGGGACACTCCGCTCGATGCGGTACGTCGAGGCCGTGAACCGGCCCGAGGTCAGCCCGATGTCTCGGCGAGTGACGCGGTCGGGTGACACGCGGGCGGTGACGACCGCCGTGTTGCGTTCGGCGGCCGATGCCGCCAGCTTCACGGATCCGGTGTTCGCGGAGAAGAGCGCGTAGAAGCCGTTGCCCAGCACGTCGTCGGTGGTTGGACCGCTCGTAGTCCACGCGTGCGGATCGGCGGTGGCCACCACCTTGGCGCCGTCGAGTGCCTGGCCGATCAACGAGGTCGTGGTGCGGCCGACCACCAATCCACCCGGCGCGGCCCGGCAGTCGCGTTCGCCGATGTACACGTCGTCGATCTGCCACCACCAGTCGTCACCGGCCAGCCAGTACCGGAACCGCACCCGCACGTCGGACTTGCCGCTCGCTGACGGAATCGGGACCGTGATCTTGCTGCTGCGCACGTCGCCCTTGGCCCGCCAGGCATTGCTCCACGTGGTGCCGCCGTCGGTTGAGATGTCGACGTCGGCACGCTCGAGCCAGTTGGCGTTGAAATCGGTGCGGAACTCGACGACTGGGTTGGCTGTCCGCGACAGGTCCACCGTCGGCGAGACCATTGACGTGTCCTGTGAGCCGGTCTGGCCGTACGCATCGCTGTCGACGACGGCGAAGCCGCCGGCACCGCCGGTCAGGTTGCCGTGGCGACCGGGGTCGTCGAAGGTCCATGTCTGGCCGGTCCGCGCCGCATCCACGACATCCCAGCCCACCGGCGCGGAGGTTGAGTCGAAGCTTTCGCGCAACCCGTCGCCGCGGCGGTACCCGGGTGCTGTGCAGGAGGCAGGGTCGACCGCCAAGGTGATGTCGCGTCTGGTGTGATCGGCGATCGTGAGGTCCATCGTGCGTGCCGTGTACCCGTCGTACTGTGGAGTCACCTTGACCTGGTAGTCGTCGCCGACGGGCACCGACATCCGGTAGGCGCCGGTCACCGGGTCCGTGAAGGTGTCCAGGGGCGTGCCGGCGATGCTGACCTGCGCGTAGAGCGGCCAGCCGTGACCCGAACCGTCGGTCACCGCGCCCTCCAACGGCACGCGCCGTGCCGGCGAGAGCTGGAAGTCTTTTGTCACCGTGGCGTCCGCTGTAACCTGGATGCCTTCGACGCCGTCCGTGACGTACCCGAAGGACCGGGCCGCGATGTCGTACGTCCCGGCGGTGAGCGTCAGCGCGTAGTGGCCGTCGGCGTCGGTGACAGCGGTCCGCGACGTCGACCCGGTCAGCGACACCGTGGCCCCGGCGATCGGCTCATCCGACCCGGTTGCGGTGACCCGGCCACGCAGGGTTCCCACGTCCCCCCGGGGTGAGGCGGTAACCGCTGCCAACGCATCGAGCCGGCCCTCGCCGTAGACGTTGTTGTCCTTGGCGTTGCCGCCGCACTGGTCGTCGGCGACATCCCGGGCGCCGTCATCGAGCAGTTGTCGGGTGGCAGCCACGTCGCCCAGCAGGGACGGCGCCGCCGACCACATCAGAGCGACCGTGCCCGCCACGTGCGGTGCGGCCATCGAGGTCCCGCTGTACACCCGGTACCCGTCGGTCGGCACACTCGACCGCACCGCCGTTCCCGGGGCGGAGATGTTCGGCTTGGTCTCGCCCGACGAGCCGGGTCCGCGGCTGGAGGTGGGGGCGATGATTCCGTTCTCCGCGTAGTTCCCGACCGAGTACGCCTCGGGGTATTCGCCGGGCGCACCGGTGGTGCGGCACTGCGGTCCTTCATTGCCGTTGGAGAACACGGGGAAAATGCCCGAGGCCACCCAGGCCCGCACGAAGTTTTCGTACCAGTCGTCGCCGCCGGGACCGCTCCACGAGTTGTTGACGATGTTGGGGCGGCGGGCCGGATCGGGATTTTCTCCCCGTAGGTCGGTCGGTGCGAGCACCCACTGGGCGGCTGCCGTCAGCGACGACTCGGAGCAGCCGCTGAACTCGCATCCCTTGACCGCGATCCACTGTGCCCCGGGGGCGACACCGATCCTGGCGCCCTCGCCGCCGTCGCCGACCATCGTTCCCATGGTGTGGCTGCCGTGACCGTTGTTGTCACACGGCTTAGCGGAGGGACGACCGCAGATCGACGCGGGATCGAACCAGTTGTAGTTGTGGTCGAAGGTGCCGTTGCCGGTGTTGCCACGGTACGAGGCGGCCAATGCGGGGTGATCGAACTGGACGCCGGAGTCGATGTTGGCAACGACAATCCCGTCGCCGCGGTCGTCGAAATGGTCCCAGACCTGGTCGGCCTTGATGTCGGCGACGCCCCACTCGACGCCGGCCGCTGCTGCGGTCCGCAGCGCCGGTGCCGGCTGTTCGAGGGCGAGGACGCCCGCCTGCCGAACCTTCGTCACCGTGTTCTCCGCGGCCGCCAGCGACGCGACCCGGCGGTCGCCCCGGTGCACGTGGATGGTGTTGTCCACCCAGTACGAGTCGTACTCAACGCCCGCGTCGTCCAGCATTGCCGCGACCTCTGCCTGGCTCTCCCGGGCGGTGTTCTGCAGGGCGGCCACGACGGCGGCGCCCCGCCGCGTCCAGTCGTCAATCCGGGCCGCCTCGGTCAGGTCAGCTTTCGCGTCAAACTCGATGACGAACGGTTCGGAGCCGGGTGCCTCGAACGCCTGGGCGAGCGCGGGCTGGATCTTGTCCACTCCCGGCTCTCCGGACGGTGTCTGGCCGCTCCAGGCGGCGGGTGCCGCGGCGGCCGGCGACGCGGGCACGGTGATGATCACCAGCGCGGTCAGCAGCAGCGCCACGGCGCGGCGGAGCCGGTGACGTGCCGGCGGTACGACCGGCGAGTGGGCAAATGCGTTCACGGTGGTCCGATCGATCGATACGGCAGTTGACCTTGACACCCTGACACCGCGGAATATCGCCGGTCTAGACTCCTCCGTGGCCGGGAGAGGCCATCGGCCGGTCCCGGCCACTGCACACACATCCCCGACGTCCTAATCAAAGTGGAGGCAAGCGGTGGGCCCCGCGCGCGAAGCCCACGAGCCAGGTGAGCGGCAACTCGCAGCTCTCGGCATTCCCGACATCGACGAACAGATCTACCGCGTACTGCTCCTGAATCCGCGTAGCAGCCAGCAGCAGCTCGCCGACATGACCTCACTCGCCACCGCACGCGTCGCCTCTGCCTTACGCAGGCTCGAAGCTCTCGGGTTCGTGGGGCGGGTCGAAGGCCGGCCGCGACGCTACGTCCCGACCATCCCAGATGTCGCCGTCGAAACCCTGGTACACGTCCGCGAAAGCCAGTTGCTCGGAGCCCGTGCCGCTGTGGCCGACCTGATGGGGGAGTACCGTGCGGGCCGGCAGGACGACCCGGGAGAACTAGTCGAGATCGTCAACGGGGAACGAGCGGTGGCGCAACGGTTCGCCGAAATCCAGAACTCCTGCACCACCGAAATCCTGCTGTTCGACCGGCCGCCCTACTCCGCCGGACCGGACAACCCGCAGCAGAGCGAGGTACTCACCCGCGGGATCCGCTGGCGCACGATCTACTCCGCCGAATCGCTGGAGCGGTACGGTGCCCGCGCCCATGTCCGAGAGCTGTCGGCGCAGGGCGAGCAGGCGCGGTTGCTACCGCGCCTGCCGATGAAACTGGTCATCGCCGACCGCCGCGTCGCCCTGATACCGCTCATGCTGGAGACAGGAATCCGGCAGAGTGCGGTGATCCGTCGTTCAACGTTGCTCGACGCCTTGGTCACGCTGTTCGAATTGTACTGGAGCCGGGCGCTGCCGCTCGACGCCCAGCAGCCCGCCGAGACGGGTGCGGTCGACGATGAGGACAGGCAAGTGCTCGCCCTGCTGGCGGCCGGCGCCAAGGACGAGGCGATCGCCCGCGAGTTGGGCATCGGCGTGCGTACCCTTCGCCGGCGCATGCAGCGCCTGCTCGCCGCGCTCGACGCCGACACCCGCTTCCAGGCCGGCCTGCAGGCCTCACGCCGCGGGTGGCTCTGACAGGTTTCGCCGAATTCCTTGAACCGTGCCAGAATTCGCTGCGCGAGGGCTGACCTGCGGTCGACTGCCCAGTGGGCCCATCCGGGCTGAGCCAGGCGCACTCTCCTGGGAAGGACCTGTTCGCTGCACGCACCCCTCGTAACACATCCGGGACGCTTGGTCAGCGGCTAAATGAGTGCACATGATCATGAACATGCCGATTACGGCGAGGTCGGAGGCATGGCCTTTTGCGGGTAAATCGTCTCGTGACGGGCCAGCATGGCAACGAACTCGCCGATCTTCCGCTCGCGGGTCTGCGCCCGTTTGACGGCATTGACTCGGTGGATGAGAGCGAACCGGTTGGTTTTGGTGAGTACGTCGAACATCGCCTGGGCGGCGGGGTCGGCAGCGATGGCCGCGAGTAGGTCGGCCGGCACCTCGGCTTCCGACGGCGGGGCGTAGGCGGCTGCCCACCGCCCGTCCGCCTTCGCGGCTTCTACCGCAACGCGGCCTGGGGGCAGCATTCGCCCCTGCGCTTCCAGCCGGGCCACGTGGGCGACGTTGCGTTGTGACCAGGAACTGCGGGGCCTGCGAGGGGTGAACCGGATCCAGGAGGTTTCCTGATCCCGTTTACGGGCCTGCCCGTCGATCCAGCCGAAACACAGGGCCTCGTCGACCGCCTGCTGCCACGTCAGCGTCGTGACTGTGCCGCCCTTCTTGGTCAGGGCGAGCCAGACACCGGGCGACGTGGCGTGGTTGGCCGACAACCACGCCCGCAGCGCCTCAGCGTCCGCAACGATTAACTCATCCAGTTCGGCGCTGCCCATGGCTGCAGGCTATCGCTGCACCATTGTCGCAGCCTCTGCCTGTGGGCCAGACCGACTCGCCGGGCTGCCAGCGCGCCGGTCGCTCGGCGGGCAGCCGG
>NZ_JBLROA010000109.1:0-11049 GCF_047921505.1 Micromonospora sp. SL1-18
CGGGCGCGCGGCTCAACGGGCCCGGGCGCGGGGCGCGCCGGCGCCGGCGTCACCCGGGCGGCCGGACTGCGCGGCACGCCGCCGTCGCTGAGCAGCCGGGCCATCGGCAGGGTGGCCGCGCCCATCGCGACCGCGTCCGGTCCGAGCCGGCACAGTTCGATCGATGTCTGGGCGTACGGCTGGCGCAGCGCGTGCCGCGCGGTGGCCTCCCGGATCTGCGGCAGGTAGCGCTCGCCCAGGGCCAGCCCGGCCCAGCCGCCGAGCACCACCCGCTCCGGGTTGAAGAGGTTGACCAGGTTCGCCACCCCGGCGCCGAGGTAGCCGACCGTGTCGTCGAGCACCTTCGCCGCCGTGCGGCTGGTGGACCGGAGCAGCTCGCCGAAGGCGGTCTCCTCGTCGCCGCCGGCCGCCGGGCGGCCCCGGTTGGCCTGCCGGAACCGGTCGAGGACCCCCTCCGCCCCGACGTACGCCTCCAGGCAGCCGAGGTTGCCGCAGCGGCAGCGGCGGCCGCCGTACACGATCGTGGTGTGCCCCCACTCGCCGGCGCTGCTGTGCGCGCCGCGGTAGCCCACGCCGTCGGCGATCACGCATGCCCCGACGCCGGAGCCGACCAGGGCGATGACGGCGTGCCGGACGCCCCGGCCGGCGCCGAACCACATCTCGGCCTGGCCGAGGGTCTTCGCGCCGTTGTCGAGGTGGACGGGGATGTCGGTGCCGGCCCGCAGCATCGCCCCGAGCGGTACGCCGTCCCAGCCGAGGGTCTGCGCGTGCACGACGGCGTCGGCGGTGCGCTCGACCGTCCCGGACACCGCGACGCCGAGGCCGAGCACCGCGGCCGGGTCGACGCCGGCCTGCTCGACCACCGCGTCGAGGCCGTGCAGCAGGTGGGTGGCCACGTCGCGCGGGTCGGGGCTGGTGGCGGCGATCGGGTACTCGGCCTTGGCGAGGGCGGTCATCGCGAGGTCGAACAGCTCGACCTGGACCCGGGTCTCGCCGACGTCGGCGCCGACCAGGTAGCCGTAGCCGGGGGCGACCCGCAGCAGCACCCGGGGCCGACCGCCGTCGGACTCCACCGAGCCCGCCTCCTCGACGAGCCCTTCGGCGATCATTTCGCCGACCAGGTTACTCACGCTGGCCAGGCTCAGCGCGGTGGTCTGGCCGAGTTCGTGACGGCTGAGCGGCCCGTCCAGCCAGATCCGGGTGAGCAGCACCGATCGGTTGGCACGGCGCATGTCGCGCACTGTGGTGCGTCTGGCGTCCACGTCCGCCGCCGTCCTCTCCCTGGGCGCCACCCGGCGGCGGCCCCCATTTCATGCCCTGAAACAAGCGGTGATAGCCTACTGCCCATTTACACTTAACAAAGTTAACTGATAGCCTGCGGCGCATCGATGAGGAGGTATGTCATGCGACTTCGACGCCGGCTGACCGCCCTGCTCGGCGGCGCCCTACTGCTCGCCGCCCTACCGGCCGCCAGCGGCCTCGCCGCGACCGCCGGCGAGGCCGCGCTGGTGTCCTGCGCCGGCGTACCGGCCTGGGCCGAGGGGGTCACCTGGACCGCGGGCAGCAAGGCCACCTACGCCAGCCGCCTCTACCAGGCGCTGCAGACACACACCCCGCCGGCAGGCGCCGGCTGGACCCCGCCCGCCACCCCGGCCCTCTGGAACGACCTCGGCGCCTGCGACGGCGGCACCCCGTCACCCACGCCGACCAGGACGTCCCCCTCCCCCACGCCGTCGCCCACCCCGTCACCGACCCGCACACCGACGCCGTCGCCCACCCCGTCGAATCCGCCGCCGGGCGGGGACACCTGCGCCCTGAAGCCCCGACCGACCGCCAAGGTGCTCCAGGGCTACTGGGAAAGCTGGGACGGCGCGGCCAACGGCGTACACCCCGGGCTCGGCTGGATCCCGATCACCGACTCGCGCATCCGCTCACACGGCTACAACGTGGTCACCGCCGCCTTCCCGGTGATCCGCTCCGACGGCACGGTGCTCTGGGAGAACGGCATGGACGCCGGCGTCAAGGTGCCCACCCCCGCCGAGGTGTGCCAGGCCAAAGCCGCCGGCCTGACCGTCCTGTTGTCGATCGGCGGTGCCACCGCCGGCATCGACCTCAGCTCGAGCGCGGTCGCCGACCGGTTCGTCGCCACCGTGGTGCCGATCCTCAAGCGATACAACTTCGACGGTGTCGACATCGACATCGAGACCGGCCTCACCGGCAGCGGGAACATCAACCAGCTGTCCACCTCGCAGGCCAACCTGGTCCGCATCATCGACGGGGTGCTCGCCCAGATGCCCGCCGGCTTCGGGCTCACCATGGCTCCGGAGACGGCATACGTCACCGGCGGCAGCGTCACCTACGGGTCGATCTGGGGCGCGTACCTGCCGATCATCAAGCGGTACGTCGACAACGGACGGCTCTGGTGGCTGAACATGCAGTACTACAACGGCTCCATGTACGGCTGCTCCGGCGACTCGTACCCCGCCGGCACCGTGCCGGGCTTCGTCGCGCAGACCAACTGCCTCAACGCCGGCCTGGTCGTGCAGGGCGTCACCATTCGCGTCCCGTATGACCGGCAGGTCCCCGGCCTGCCCGCGCAGTCCGGCGCCGGCGGCGGATACCTGGCGCCGTCGGCGGTGGCGCAGGCGTGGAACACCTACCAGGGCGGCCTGAAGGGGCTGATGACCTGGTCGATCAACTGGGACGGGTCGAAGGGCTGGACCTTCGGCGACAACGTCAAGGCCCTCCAGGGCCGCTGACCCGGGCAGGGGCCCCGCCGGTGGGCGGGGCCCCTGCCGCCGGAGGCGGAGTGGGGCAGGCCGGCGGGCCCGTGGTTGATGGCACCGCGTGGAGCTGGACCTCGACGTCGGCGAGCGGCCAGCCCGGCTGGCCCCAGCTGACGCGGGGCCGCTCCGCGATCACCGCGGGCCGGTGGCGGGCTCGAGGCCGAAGCTGATGACGCGGCGGGGGTGGATGCGGATGATCGGGCCGGCCACGTGGCCTGCGGAGTCGGCCGGCTCGGTGAGCGCCTCCGCGTCGCCGCGGATCTCGACGCAGCGGACGGTCCAGGGATCGAGCGAGGCGATGTCGTCCACCACGAATGCGACCTTGGAGCCGGCGGCGACGTTGCGGAACTTCCGGCTGGCGGCCATGTTCCGCCCGCCGATGTCGATGGTCTGGAGCTTCTCGTTGTAGCCGAACCCGACCGGGTTGTTCTGCACGGTCCCGTCGGGACGGACGGTGGCGAGCCGCCCGAGACGCTGGGTACGCAGGTAGGCCAACTCGTCCTCGGTGAACACCGCCATGGTCAGTCTCCGTTCCCTCGTCCGACGTCTGACACCCAGCATTGCGGTTGAACCAAACTTGAGGTCAAGTACGGCGGGTCGCCCCCGGGCCCGCCGGACCGCCGCAGCGGTCCGGCGTCGCCGCGGTCAGCTCAGCCCTGCTTCTGCTGACACGGTACGCAGAAGCGGGCGTGCGGCAGCACCTCGAGCCGTTCGGCCGGGATCGGCGCCGCGCACCGCTCGCAGGTGCCGTAGCCGCCCTCGGCCAGTCGGCGCAGCGCGTCACCGATCTGCGCCAGGCTCTGCCGGGTCGCGGCGATCAGCGCGGCCCGGGTGTGCGCCTCGCCGGGATCGCCGGTGTCCGCGGTCAGTTCGGTCAGCCGTGCGGTCTGCGTCTCGAACTCGGCGCTCAGCGTGGCCCGCAGCCGCGTGATCCGCTCCTGGTCGGCGGCGCCTCGGAGGTCGGTGCTCATGTCGGATCCCTTCCGGAAAAGAAAAGGGCCGAAGCCGGATGGCTTCGCCCTGGTGGCCGTACTCGCGGGTGGTGCAGATTCCCGGAGGGCCACGGCCGGTGGGGATCGGGCTCGGCAGGCCGTGGATGGGCGCGACCGCGTGCCGTTGGCAGGGCACGACAGCAGGCGCCACCGTGGTGACGCTGATCGGCTGCCGGACCGGGTACATCCGTTCACCATAGGCTGACCGGGCCGGGCCGCCAACCACATTGCCGCTTCCGGTGAGACTTCCGGCCAACGCGGCTGGCCCCCGGTTCGGCGTGCCGGGCTCGCCGCTCGCGGCACGTCCGGCGGGCGACACATCACGGCTGGTCCGGGACCAGCTCGGCGAACCAGCGACGGCTCGCCTCGAACACGTCCCGCACGGCCAGCCCGGCGGCGCGGGCGGTGTCGTGCACCGCCGCCGTGTCCAGCCGTGCCCAGCGGAAGGCACCGCTGCGGCGTACCTCGCCCGTCGGGGATCGGGAGGTGAGCCTGGCGCATCCGCGCCACAGCCCCGGCCCGGGAGGTTCCAGCTCGACGAGGATGGTCCCGCTGGCGCGGATCAGCTCCCGGCAGCGGCGGAGCAGGACGCGTGGGTCACCGCCGATGCCGATGTTGCCATCGATGAGCAGCACGTGCGCCCACCGGCCCTCGCCGGGCAGGGCGGCGAAGACGTCCCGGTGGAGGGCGACCGCCCCGCGCGCCCGGGTGAGCCGCACCGCGTGCGGGCAGATGTCGACACCGACCGCGGTGTGCCCAGCCCGGGCCAGCGCGAGCGTGAGCCGGCCCGGGCCGCAGCCGACGTCCAGGGCCGGGCCGGCGCACCGGGCGACGACGGCGGCGGTCGCCGGCTCGGGAGGACCGTGCCAGCGCCGCACCGGCAGCCGGCTGCGCCGACCGTCGCCCTGCACCAGCCAGTGCACGCCGGGCTGCGGGTGCAGGGCCGCGGCGAAGACGTCCTCGATCTCGTTCGGGTCCGTCCGGCGGTCCGGCCGCCCGCCCGTTCCGACGGCGTCGACGGTCACCGTCGACCGTCCGGCACGAGGGCGGGAGCCAGCCGCGCCACCTGGCGGGCGAAGCGGCTCGCCGGCGCCTCGGCGGCCACCGCGAGCGCGTCGGCCCACTCGTCGACGTCGCGAAGGACCGGCAGGGGCAGGGTACGCAGCCCGCGCCTCGACAGGGCCGCCCAGGTGCGTTGGCCGGTCCACGCGGTGGACATCGGCACCGCCCGCAACGCGCCGGCCTGCCGCGGGTCCCGCAGCCCCAGCGCCCACCACCCGCCGTCCACCGCCGGCCCGAGCACGGCGTCGGCCAGGTCGAGGCGCCGCACCGCTGCGAGCAGTCGTCCCGGGGTCAGTTGCGGGGTGTCCATGCCGATCTGCAGCACCGGCCGTCCCGGCCAGGCCGCCGCCACCTCAGCGTGGGCGTTGGCGAGCCGGTCGGCCAGGTCGCCGCCCCGCTGCAGCAGCACCGACCAGCCGGCGAGGGCCGCCGTCAGGTCGGCGCCGTCCTCGCCGTCGGCGACGCGCCCCCGTACGGCCAGCACGGGCACCACCCCGGGCACGGCGCGTACGGCGTCGAGGGTGTCGCGCAGTGCCGCGGCGGCGATCCGGGCAGCCTGGTCGGGGGTGGCCGGTGGGCAGAGTCGGGTCTTCACGGACCCCGGCACAGGTGCCTTGGCCATCACCAGCAGCACGGTCATCGGGGCCGGCCCACGGTGCGCAGGACGCCGGCGAAGTCGCGGGTGGCGCGCAGCGTGCCGCGTACCGAGCCGGAGACCTTGGAGCGGGTGCCGGCGGCGCGCGGGGCGTAGCTGACGTCCAGCTCCCGGATCCGCCAGCCGGCGGCGGCGGCGCGGATCAGCAGTTCGAGGGGGTAGCCGAAGGCGCGGTCGGTGACGCCGAGGGCGAGCAGGGCGTCGCGGTGGGCCACCCGGATCGGGCTGAGGTCGCGCAGTGGTACGCCCCGCTGCCGCAGCAGCGCCGCGACGAGGGCGGTACCGGCGCGGGCGTGCCAGGGCCAGACGCCGGCGCGGACGGGTCGCCGCCGGCCCACTGCCAGGTCGGCGACGCCTCGGGCGACCGGGTCGACCAGGGCGGGCAGCTCCGCCGGATCGAAGGAGCCGTCGGCGTCGAGGACGCAGACCAGGTCCGCTGCGGCGGCCAGCAGGCCGGTGTGCAC
Organism: Micromonospora sp. SL1-18; assembly: GCF_047921505.1. Taxonomy (NCBI): domain Bacteria; kingdom Bacillati; phylum Actinomycetota; class Actinomycetes; order Micromonosporales; family Micromonosporaceae; genus Micromonospora; species Micromonospora sp. SL1-18. The sequence goes on from NZ_JBLROA010000109.1 coordinate 5,960, forward strand.
GGCGGCGCCGTAGCCCTGGCGGGGCTCGTGCACCACCCGGGCCCCGTGCCGCGCGGCGACCTCCGCCGAGCCGTCCCGGGAGCCGTTGTCCACCACGATCGCCCGGTATCCGCAGGGCAGCGCGGCGAGGACGCCGGGCAGGGCGGCGGCCTCGTCGAGGCACGGCAGGACCACGTCGACCGGTGCGCGCATACCGCCGACGCTAGGCCGCGGCCCGGGCTCCGGCAGGAAGATCGGACCTTACGGATCTGTTACCGGCGGATCGATTCTTACCGACCGGTGACGATCCGGCCGTTCACCGGTCGCAGGTGCCGGAAAGGTCGTACCGTGCCGGTCGGCATGGGAACGACGACGAGACTTTCCGCTGCGCCCGGGCGGACGCCGACCCGCCGGTGGCCGGGCGACCTGGCCGTGCTGGGCGTCGAGATCGCGCTGGTGCTCCTCGCCGCGGCGGTGGGCGCGGTCCTCAACGCCCGCGGGGTGGGTCTGTACGCGGACGCCGCCCCGCTGTACGCGACCTGGCGACCGCATGCCGGGTGGGGCACGCCGGCGGCGGTGCTGGTGGCGGTCGCGGTGATCGGCGTCGGGGTGCCCTGGGCCCGCGTGGCGCGGTGGGCGCCGCTGCTCGGCGCGGCCTGGCTGGCGTCGGCGGCGTGGACGCTGTCGCTGGCCCTGGTCGACGGCTGGTCGGCGGGGTTCACCGAACGCCTCACCGTGCAGGCGGAGTACCTGCACGAGGTGCCCGGGATCCGGGACGTCCCCGCCACGCTGGCCGGGTTCGCCGAGCGCATCCTGGACTTCCGCCCCGACTCGTGGTCGACCCACACCGCCGGTCACCCGCCCGGCGCCCTGTTGGTGTTCGTCGGGCTGGACCGGATCGGGCTCGGCGGGGGCACCGCGGCCGCGCTGGCCTGCGTGCTGGTGGGCACGAGCGTCACCGTTGCGGTGCCCGTGGCGTTGCGGGCGCTCGGTGCCGAGTCCGCGGCCCGCGCGGTCCTGCCGTTTCTGGTGCTGTCGCCCGGCGCGGTGTGGGTGGGGGCATCGGCCGACGGGCTGTTCGCCGGTGTGGTCGCGGCCGGGCTGGCACTGCTGGCGGTACGCGGCCGGCTGGCCCCCGCCGCCGGTGGGCTGATGCTGGGCTTCGCGCTGTACCTGTCGTACGGCTTCGTGCTGGTGGGCCTGCTGGCGCTGGTGGTGCTGGCGCTGCGCCCGGCGGACCGGATCACCGCGCTGCTGGCTGCGGTCGCCGGGGCAGCCGCGGTCGTGGTCGCCTTCACGGCGGCGGGATTCTGGTGGTGGGACGGCTACCAGCGGGTGGTGGACCGGTACTACCAGGGCTGGGCGGCCGACCGCCCGTACGGCTACTGGGTGTGGGCGAACCTGGCGGCGCTGGTGCTGTCCGCCGGCCCGGCGCTCGGGCCGGCGCTGCGCCGGGCGGTGCTGGCCGGGGTGGCGGCGATCCGCCCCGCGCTGCGCGGTCCTGGCGCCCGGCTCGTCGGGCCGGCAGTTGCCGCCGGACCGGCCGTGCTGCTGCCACTCGCTGCGGCGGCGGTGGTGCTCGCGGCTGACCTGTCCGGGTTGAGCAAGGCGGAGGTGGAGCGGATCTGGCTGCCGTTCGTGGTGTGGCTGCTGGTCGCCGCCGCGCACCTGCCGCCGGCGGCCCGCCGCTGGTGGCTGGTCGGGCAGGCGGCGACCGCCCTCGCGGTCAACCACCTGCTCTGGACGGTCTCCTGACCCGCGCGCCGGCCGATCGAGTGCGGCGCCGCCGCTGACGACCAGGAACGGCGGCGCGGCCGGTCAGGCGGGCAGGGCCGCCGGCGCGCGCAGCGGGTCGGTGGCGAAGGCGGCGATCCCGTCGGCGAACCCGATCCGGGCGGTGTAGCCGAGCAGCTTGGTCGCCCGGCGCGGGTCGGCGACGACGTGCCGCACGTCGGCGGCGCGGGCACCGCCCACGACCAGCGGCGCCGGGCCGGCCATCGCGGCGGCCAGGGCGGCGGCCAGGTCACCGACGGTACGCGGCTCGCCGGAGCAGACGTTGACCGGCACCAGGGGCTCCGGCGAGGGCGTGGTCAGGGCCAGCAGGTTGGCGCGTGCCACGTCGGTGACGTGGACGAAGTCGCGCCGCTGCCGGCCGTCCTCGAGCACCCGGGGCGGCCGGCCCGCCGCCAGTTCGGACCGGAAGATCGACGCCACCCCGGCGTACGGGGTGTCGCGGGGCATCCGAGGCCCGTAGACGTTGTGGTAGCGCAACGCCCACACCCCGCCACCGGTCTGACGCGCCCAAGCGGCGGCCAGATGTTCCTGAGCCAGCTTGCTGGCGGCGTACGTGCTGCGCGGCTCGAGCCGGGCGTCCTCGGGCACCAGCGCCGGGGTGAGGCTGCCCGCGCAGCGCGGGCAGGTCGGGTCGTACCGGCCGGCGGCCAGGTCGGCGGGACGGCGTGGGGCAGGCCGCACCGGGCCGTGCCGGCCGCACTCGTAGCGGCCCTCACCATAGACGACCATCGAGCTGGCCAGCACCAGCCGGCGCACCCCGGCGCGGTGCATGGCGGCCAGCAGCACCGCGGTGCCGTAGTCGTTGTGGCTGGCGTAGCCGGGCGCGTCCGACGGGTCGAGCCCGTGCCCGACCATCGCCGCCTGGTGACACACCGCGTCGATGCCGGGCAGCAGCACGTCGAGCAGGTCGGGATCACGGACGTCACCGACCACCGGGGAGTGCCGCCGGGCCCACTCCGGCAGTTCCCCGCCGTGCGCCTGGGGCAGCAGCGCGTCCAGCGCCACCACCTCGTGCCCCTCGGCGACGAGCAGGTCGGCGACCTGGGACCCGATGAAACCGGCCGCGCCGGTGACCAGTACCCGCATGTCGGGCAGCGTAGGTCGGCGGAGAACCGCTCCGGGCCGGCTCGGCGCAGCCGTAAGGAGCTCGCAACATGCCGGTCACTCGCGCCGCCCGGTAAGCAAGCGGTAATCCGGCAAAACGGGTCCGCTCGTCGCCGCCGCCCGTAGCCTGCCGGCATAGGCCCGTGCCGGCCGCCCGCCGCGCGGGGGCGGCGCGGCGCGCACCGCGTCGACTGCCATGAGGAGGACTGGTGAACGCGGACAGCACCTCCCCCGCCGGGGGTCCCCCGGTCGGGTCGGGGCGCGGTGGCCGGCCCGACCGGCCGGGCTACGGCTTTCCCCGGCGGTGGTGGGCGTTCCTGGCCGAGCATCCCCCGCCCGGTGCGGCGGCCGTGAACCGGCGGTGGCGCAGCCCGCTGCGCGGCCCGTGGCTCACCGCCACGTTCGGGGCGGCCCTGCTCGTCGGCCTGCCGCTGGTGTTCCTCACCGGGCTGTTGGACTACGCCGCCTACTCCCCGCAGTTCGGCCAGGCGTTCCCGCCCGACGTCGGGTGGCTGCGGCTGCCGCCGTTCGACTGGCCGACCCGCCCGTCCTGGCTGTTCCGCCTCACCCAGGGCCTGCACGTGGGGCTCGGCATCACGCTGGTTCCGGTCGTGCTGGCCAAGCTCTGGTCAGTGCTGCCGAAGCTGTTCGACTGGCCGCCGGCGCGCTCGGTGGCGCAGGTGCTGGAGCGGCTGTCCCTGTTGCTGCTGGTCGGGGGGATCCTGTTCGAGATCGCCACCGGCCTGCTCGACATCCAGTACGCGTACCTGTTCGGGTTCGACTTCTACACCGCCCACTACCTCGGGGCGTGGGTGTTCGTCGCCGCGCTGGTCACGCACGTGTCGCTCAAGCTGCGGCGGATGCTCACCGCGCTGCGGTCCCGGTCGCCGCGCCGGGAGCTGGCCACCTCCCGTGCCGATACCAGGCCCGAGCCAGCCGACCCGGACGGGCTGGTGGCTGCCCGGCCGGGGCCGGCCACGATGAGCCGACGCGGCGCGCTCGCCCTGGTCGGTGGCCTGTCGCTGTTGCTGGCCGCCCTCACCGTCGGGCAGCACCTCAACGAGCCCTGGCGGCGCACCGCGCTGCTGCTGCCCCGGGGCCGGCAGCCCGGCACCGGCCCGACCGGCTTCCCGGTCAACCGGACCGCGGCCGCGGCCGGCGTCAGCGCCGCCGACACCGGGCCGGGCTGGCGGCTCACCCTGCGCGCGGCCGGGCGTGCCGTCACCCTGGACCGCGCTGGCCTGCTGGCCATGGCCCAGCACACCGTCAGGCTGCCGATCGCCTGTGTGGAGGGGTGGTCGACCGGGCAGACCTGGACCGGCGTACGGCTGCGCGACCTCGCCGCGCTCGTCAAAGCGGGCCGGATCGGTGCCGCGCAGGTCCACTCGCTGGAGAAGGCGGGACTGTTCCGGCAGGCGACCCTGCAGGCCAACCAGGTCCTCGACGGGGACTCCCTGCTCGCGCTGCGGGTCAACGGCGTCGACCTCACCCTCGACCACGGCTACCCGGCGCGGGTCATCGTGCCGGCCCTGCCCGGTGTGCACTGCACGAAATGGGTGGCGGAGATCGACTTCCACGGTCGTACCGGTGGGTGACATCGCGGCCCGGTTTCGGACGGCGTACGGTGCGCCGCTCCGGCACCTGCTGCCGCTCGCCGCCGGCTTCGCCGTCACCGGGTGGGTGGCGCTGCGGCTCGCCGGGGAACCGGCCGTCGGTCGGATGCTGATCTGGTTCGTCGGCGCGGCGATCGCCCACGACTTCGTGCTGTTCCCGATCTACGGGCTGGCCGACGCCGTGCTGCGCCGCGCGTCGGGCCCGCGCGGGGTTCCACCGTCGGGCCCGGCGCCGCTGAACCACATCCGCGTGCCGGCCCTGGCCGCCGGCCTGTTGTTCCTGGTCTACCTGCCCGGCATCCTGCGGCTGGATCGGCCGGCCTATCTGGCCGCGTCCGGGCAGGACCAGCGGCCGTTCCTCGCCCGTTGGCTGCTCGCCACGGCCGCCCTGTTCCTGGCCGGCGCCGTCGGCTACGCGCTGCGGTGGTGGTGGGCCCGGCGTCGGTGAACCGTCCGCCGAGGCCGAATGGGACCGGCCGCCGCGTTCATCGATGATCCGCGGCAAACGTCGCCGAGTCAGCTTCTCGGCCATGAATGCAAGGCCGCGTAGTTAGGCGGGGGAGCGGGGCGGCAAATCCGTGATTATTGCTGGTGAGCGCG
>NZ_JBLROA010000110.1:0-10728 GCF_047921505.1 Micromonospora sp. SL1-18
GAAAGGCTGGGATTGCTGATATCCGACCATGGAGCCAGTAACGGTCACGTCGGTCACGCCATGCCCGGGCACGGTGACCGGTTCGTCCCCGGTCACCCCGGGGCCGTCCCAGCTGACCTTCGCCTCCACCGGCTCGGCGCCGATGTTGCGCAGGCGTACCCGCACCGCCCCGTCGCCCACCGGCCGGACCTCGGCGAGCAGCCGGTCCGCCGGCTCGACCCGCAGGCCACTGCCCCCGGCGGCGACCGGGCCGGCGTACTGCCTCGCCTGGAGCGGTTCGAGCAGGTTCCGGCCATACACCCGGACCTGCTCGCGGGTCACCGCGGATCCGGTGGCGGCGAACCGGTAGCGGTAGCGCCGGGTCCCGTCCTGGCTGGCCTGGAAGTTGGTGAAGTGCAGGTTGTTCATCAGCCAGCTGTTCACCTGCCCGCCGGTCACGCTGAGGGTGCGCGCCCACGATCCGGTGTGGAAACCTCCGACCTGCACGAGCGGGGCGTCGAAGCTGCCCCACAGCACGCCGTGGCGCTGGTTCGTCACGCCGATCGCGTGTTGGATGGAGTACCAGTCCATGCTGGTGTCGGGGAGTTGCTCCGTCCCGGCCGCGTACACCGCCCCGGGGGTCTCCAGCAGGAACTCCGGGTCGGCCACCGCGAAGGGGAAGGCCACGAAGATGCTCTCCGGCTCCAGCCGCGCCGGCTTGACGAGGTGCACGTCGAGATCGACGACGTCCGTTTCCCGGTAGAGGGTGAGCGCCATGGTGGCTTCCGGGAAACCGGGCGGGGTGGCGCGCCAGGTGATCGTCGCGAGATCCTCCGATTCGGCGATCTCGGGCTCGGCGTCGCCCCGGGCGACGTGCCGCTCGAAGTCAGGGCCGGGGAAGTCGGGATGGAAGTCCCTGGGTGAGTTCGTCACCATCGGGTGATCACAGTCCGCCGGAATGGCCTCGACGACGATCGCGCCCAGCCCGTGCGCAACGTCCTGGTCGACCAGTTCCCGGCCGTCCCGCAGGTCGGTCAGGGACACGACCCCACCCCGTTCGGGGTCGATGATCGCCCGGTACCGACCCTTGGTGATCTCCCGGCCGGCACGGCCTCCGGTCAGCGGCCCGGGCGTCGCCAGCAGCGCCACCCCGAAGGCCGGCGCCCGGGCGATCAGCCGACCTCGGCACCCGCCGTCGAGCTCGACGTCGACCGGCTCGACGCGCTCCCGCTCGGTCGGGTTGACCACGAGTACGCCCTCGCGGGCAGCGGTCTCCGGCACGCTCGCGGCGAGCCGGAACATCCCCTCGATCGCCAGGTCCCGGGCCAGATCGTAGGCCTGGTACGCGTACCCGGCCTTGGCGTTGCAGTGCGAGTGGCTGAACGTCGAGTGCGGCTTCGAGTAGGTCTCCCAGGAGCCCCAGGTGTGCTCGCCGAACAGCAGCAGATCCTCGTCGACCCGGGCCAGGTCGGCGACCACCTCCCGCTCGTCGCGGAGTCGGACCGGGCCCCGCCGGTAGCCGACGACGTGCGCGAGGGCGGGCGTGCCGGCCTTCCGGAGCAGCGCCAGCCCGAGGCTCGTCTGGGCCGCCCGGGCGAAGGAGCGTGCCTCCCGGTAGACGGCGACCTCCCGGGCCGTCGAACCGTGGCCGTGCGCCCACCAGTCGGACCACTCTCCGCGTACGACCGGGATGTCCGCCCGCCTGGCCTGCGACTCCAGCAGGTCGAGGGCCTCGTCGATGGTCGCGGTACGCATCGGCGGGCGGCCGCGCCTGGCGTTCCACTGCCGCACGACGTCCAGGAACAGCGGCGTCGGCCAGCGATTGTCGTTCGCGGCGTGGACCACCGCGACGTCGTACGGATAGTCCGGGCGCGCCGCCAGCCGGTCGACGAAGGATGCGATGTGCTTCTCGGCGGCGGCCACGTCACCGTCGATGATCCCCCACTCCTCGCCGATGCCGTAGTGGGTGGACAGCCAGACGAAGATCCTGGATCCGCTGGGCCCCTCCCACCAGAAGCCGGTCGGTTGTTCGTACGGCGCGCGCCCATGATCCGGGTTCAGCGCCATCACCAGCCTGGACATGCCCGCCCGACGCATCGCCTCGACGGTTCCCCAGGCGATCCCGTTCACGTCGCCGTGCTGCACGGTGCGGACCGGAAGCCCGGCGGCCCGGAGCGTGTCCACGGCGTCGTACGCCGCGCCGAACTCGAAGTCCGACGGCAGTTGGGTCATGTTGAGATAACCACCGGTCACCGCGATGCGACCCTCGGCCACGAGCCGCCGCAGCGTCTCGACCTCCGCCGGATCGGCCTCGGCGAGGAAGCGCAGGACCGGGCGGGCGACCTCGAACGTCCAGCGGAACTGGGCGGGACCGGGCGTCGGGTCGGCCTCGCCGAGTCGCAGCGCCTCCGCCACGATGCGCCGGTGGTGCTCGTCCACTATGCGTGGGCTGTTGGTGTAGCCGACATCGTGGTGGGTATGACCGATAAGCAGGATCTGGCTGATGGCTGGCACTTCGAGCCCCCGAGATGTGGCATCGTTTCCACAGCCGATCCAACTCCACCCCGGCTGTCCTGGCAACCCCGCGCACGCCCATGACCTGCCACAACATCGTTCCAAAACGGAAACGCTTAGGTCGCATCGCACGTTTCCGATACGGTCCGACCTGGTAAGGATTCCATACCTACATGGCCCGTTTGGGGACGGCTTGACCGATCCCGCACGTTGTCGAAGGGACCGCACGAAGCTGCCGTACACAGGCGGAAGGGCCACCTCCCGTTTCCGGGAAGTGGCCCTTCCGCTTGCGTGGGTGCCGATCGGACTACAGCGAGCGGACCCGTACGTCGCGGAACTCGATCAGGTCGTTCGTGCCATGGTTCTGCAACCCGACGAACCCGCTGAGGAACTGACGCAGGTCGGTCGGCGGGTCACCGGCACGGGACGACGCCTTGCCCGGCGTGTTGTCGTACTCCTTGATCACCACGCCGTTGCGGATGATCGTGTAGCGCTGTCCGACCACCCGGACCTCGTAGTCGTTCCACTGGCCCTTCGGGGTCACCCCCGCCTGGTCCAGGTTGTTCGGGTCGAAGTTGTAGATCGACCCGGTCTTCTGCACCTCGCCGGTAGGCCCGTCGTAGATCTGGATCTCCTGGCCGCAGTAGATCGCCACCCACGCCTGTGAGGTGCGGGCCGAGCCCACCGTGCCGCAACTGCCGGCCGGTCGCTGGTCGAGCGGGGTCCGCGGGTCCGGGAACCGGGTGAAGACCCCGCTGTTGGCGTACGTGGTGCCGGCGGAGACGTCCCGGAACTTCAGCCGCAGCGAGAAGTCGGCGAACTCGTCCTTGGCATACCAGAGCATGCCGAGCCCGCCCGAGCTGCGGATGGTCCCGTCGGGCCGCAGGTTGAACGACCCGCTGGGCGCCTGCCGCCAGTCGGCGAGCGACGCCGCCGTACCGTCGAAGAGCGACCGGTACCCGGCGACCTTGCCGATCTCCGACTTGGAGGCGAAGGTCTGCAGCTTCTGCGCCTCCCGGGTGTCCACGATGCCGCCGGCACGCAGGTCGTTGACCACGTGGGCGACGTGGCTGACGAAGTCGCCGTGGTTCGACCAGTTCCGCTCGTCGTCGATCAGGTCGTTGATCGTGCAGCCGCCGCCGGCCTCGTGGTTGGCCACGCCGGTGTCGGTGTCCAGCATCTGTACCGTCTTGCGGCCGTCCGGCGCGGGGCAGCCCGTGGTGACGCTGATCTTGGCGGTGGACGCCTGACCGTCGGCGTACGTCACCTTCAGAGTGGCCTCGTAGGTGCCGTAGTCCGCGTAGGTGTGGGTGGGGTTTGCCTCGCGCGACGGCGCGCTGCCGTCACCGAAGTTCCACTCCCACGCCACGCCACCGGCCCGGGCCGCCGAGAACGCGATGTCCTTCGGCTGGCTCGGCGTGACGGCCTGCCAGGTGGCGTCGCTCGGCCGCGGCGTCGCCTCGCCACCGGTGTACGCGACCCGGATCAGCTTCTGGTTGGCGTGCAGGCTGAAGAAGCCGCCCGCGTAGTCCAGCATGTAGAGCGCGCCGTCCGGCCCGAACTTAGCGTCCATCCAGGCCTGGAGCTGGTTGGCGCCGCTGCCGGAGCGGATGATCTGGCGCAGGTCCTCGCCGAACGCCGGCGGGCCGGCACTGGCGACCTTCGTTGGGTCGACGGTGACGGCGACCCGGTTGTTGGCGTTGGACTCGTCACCCATGAACCACTTGTTGTCCCAGTACGCCGGCCAGGCGACGCCGCTGTTGGTGTCGACCTGGTCCCGGTGGTAGGTCGGGCCGTTCATGATGGCCTGACCGCCGCCCTTGAGGTACGGCTGGGTGAAGGTCTCCTCGCCCAGGACGTACGAGGGCAGCCCACTGCCGTCGGTCCGCTTCGGGAAGACCGGGCCACCGCCCTGCGGCGAGTACCAGATCATGTTGTCCCGGGCCGGCGGGATGTTGACCAGGCCGGTGTTACGCGGCGACTCGTTCTTCAGGTGGTCGCAGTCGTACCAGCCGGTCAGCACGTTCGCGTCGGTGTTGCTGCGGTCCCGGTAGGGCTGCCGGTTACCCATGCAGTACGGCCAGCCCTGGTTGCCCGCCGAGGTGATGATCGTGGCGGTCTCGTACTTCGCCGGGCCAAGGTCCGCACTCGGGGCGCCGGCGTCCGGGCCCACCCAGGCCGCGGTCAGCCAGTGGTTGACCGAATCCCAGGCGATCCGGGCGATGTTACGCACCCCCATCACGTAGATCTCCGGGCGGGTCTTGCCGCCGCCCTCCTCCTTGCCGGTGAAGAGGTTCCCGGCCGGGATCGTGTACGTGCCGTCCGACTCCGGGTGGATCCGGATGATCTTGCCGTTCAGGTCGTTGGTGTTGCCGGCGGTACGCCGGGCGTCCTGGAACGAGACGCCCTTGTAGTCCTGCGTCCAGTTGTTGCCGGAGTAGCCGCTGGAGCCACCAGAGGAGTTGCTGTCACCGCTGCCGATGTAGAGGTTGCCGCTCTCGTCGAACGTCATCCCGCCACCGGCGTGGCAGCAGCTGTGAATCTGGGTGTCCCAGCTGAGGAGGTCCTTGCGGGTGCCCTGGTCGATCGTCTGCTTCGCGGCGTCGTAGGTGAACCGGGAGACGGTCCGCTTACCCATCCGCGTGTCCCGGTCGATCGACTCGTGCGGCATCCAGTAGACGTAGACCCAGCCGTTCTGCGCGAACTTCGGGTCCAGGGTGATGCCGACCAGACCCTCCTCGTTCTTCACCAGCTCGCTACCACTGCCCCGGTTGCCCACCACATCGAGCGTGGTGAGCAGCTTGACCTGCTTGGTCTTCGGGTCCCACTGGTGGATGGTGCCGCAGCCCAGGCCGACCTTGGGGTCGTCCCAGCTCACGATCGGCCCGCTCGGGCAGGCGGCCTTGCCGATGTAGAAGACCGTGCCGTCGGGGGCGATGGTGAGGCCGTGCGGCTCACCGATCTGGTCGAGCTGGCCCGGTTGGTTGGTGACGGTGAGCCGGTCGATCCGGTAGTTCGACGCGATGGTGGCCTGGCAGTCGCCGCGGATCAGGCCGGCCGACCACTTGATGGCCGCGGCAAGGTGGCCCTGGAACTGCTGGTCACCGGTCCAGCTCGCCTCGGTCCGGCCCATGCCGGTGTAGAACGACCGGCCGCCGTCGTAGTCCTGGCACCAGGAGACCGGGTGGAACGCGCCGTTGCCGGCCAGGCCCGGGTTGTAGGTGCGCTCCTCGACCTGGGCGATGGTGTGGACCTTGCCGATCGGGCTGGGGTTCCAGTTGATCCACTGGTCGGAGCGGGTCCAGTTCAGCGGCAGGCCCTTGTTGGCCGGGTGCTGCCGGTCCGTAACGTCCACGACCGCCTGCTGCACCGTGCTCTCCGGGGCAGGTCCCGCGCTGGGGCCGAGCAGCCGCAGCTCGGCTAGCTGGATGTCTTTGTTACCGTTGTTCGCGGTGATGTCCAGCTTGTACCAAGGGTACACCGTGCTGTTCTCGAACTTGAATTCCCTGGTCTGGAACCGCTGCGGGAAGGTCTCATTGGACCGCTTGTCCAGGTCGACCCAGTTCTGCCCGTCCTGGGAGCCCTGCAGCGTCCAGTTCTTCGGGTCACGGTCGTCGAAGTCGTTGGCCGAGGTCAGCGCGTAGCGGGTGATCGCGGCCGGCTTCTCCAGCCGCACCTCGGCCCACCCCGTGTTCCCGCGGGCCAACCACTTGGTGTTGTTGTTCCCGTCGATCAGCTGGGCCTTGGTCTCGTTCGGCGGGTTTTCCCCGTTTACCCTGATCTCCACGACCTTCTCGCCGGGCGGGATGCTGTCGGCGGGGCGGGTGCCGATCAGGCCGGTGAACCAGGACGACGTCGGCTGGGCGCGCGCTGCGTCATGGACGCCGACGAAGCCGCCACCGCCCTTCACGTACGCCTGGAAGGCGGCCTCCTGGGTGTCGTTGAGCGTGACGCCGTTGGCGGAGAGGAACACCACGGCCCGGTACCGGGCCAGGTTGCCGAGGGTGAACACACCCGGGTCGGCCGAGTCGTCGACGGTGAAGCCCTGCTGCGCGCCCATCTTCCGGATGGTCGCGGTGGCCTGGGCGACCGGGTCGTCCTGCTTGTCCACCGCGCCGTGGAAGACCAGCACCTTGACCGCGGCTGCGGCCTCGGCGGGGGCCGCTGCCGCGGGGGCGGCGGCCTGGGCGGGCAGGGCCAGCACGCCGAGCGCCAGGGCAGCGCTGGAGGCCAGGGCGCCGACGCGTCGGGGCCCGCCGGCGCGACGTGGTACGGCCTGAGTGGGTGGTGGGGGTGTGGTGGATCCCGTCGAGTCGGCGCGGAGGCGTCCGACCCATCGGGAGAACCGGAAATGGCGTCTGTCAGCCATCTCGACTCCTCCTGGATTGAGGGACAGGTTCTTCCGGGTCGTCCATCTGCCGATGAGGTGAGACGTTCACCGGACGTACGTGGCCGCTGCGCCACCCGGATCGGGCGGCCAGTGCGGCGGTATCGGTGGGGTGGTCCGGTGGCTGCCGGTGCTGGGACAATCCGGCAGCCACCGGACCGGTCAGTTGTGCTGGTGCTCGCCGCCGTCCGTGGCGGTCGCCGGGGCGGCACCGGCACCGGCGTGCTGGTGGTCCATGCCGGGCGGCATGTTCCCGTTCTCGTCGAGGACGTGCAGCATCGTCGACATGCCGCCGTCGGAGTGGAACTGCATGTGGCAGTGCAGCATCCAGTGCCCCGGTCCGACCGAGTCGCCGGCCACCACGCTCAACCCGAACGAGTCGCCCGGGCCGAGCGTCTTGTTGTCAACGATCGGTATGGAGTCGACGAAGGGTTGCCCGTTGTTGCTGATCACCCCGGTGCGGGTGTCCGCCCAGGAGTGCCCGTGCAGGTGGAAGGTGTGCATGTCGTTGCCGATGCCGACCACGACGAACTCCACCCGCTCCCCCTTGCGGGCGACCAGGCAGGTGGGGCCGGGCTGCGGGTTCACCTCCGTGCAGGTATCGGTGGCCTCGAAGCGACGCAGGTTGATGCTCTGCCGGTCACCGAAGACCACCGTGTAGGTGCGATCCGGCTTCGGGTCGCCGGGACGCCGGACGACCACGCCGCCGAAGAGGCCGGCGGAGAGACCCTGGGTGCCGTGCGGTCCGCCCACCACGTGATCGTGATACCACCAGTAGCCGGCCGTGCCCTGCGCCCCGGTCCTGTTGTTACGCGGCTGGGCGTACCAGGTGTAGGTACGGGTGCCACCCGGCGGGACGTACGACCCGCTCTGCACGGTGCCGTCGGAGTCCTGGGTGTACTTGACCCCATGCACGTGCAGGGAGACGCCCAGCGGGTGGGCCGGATCGGTCCGCAGCGCGGCCAGGGTCTCGGCGGACACCTGGTTGTGCAGGGTGATGGCGAGGCACTCCCCCTCCATCATCTCCATGAGCGGGCCCGGGTAGGACGCCGTCTCCGGGGTGAGGCCGTAGCCGAGCCGGATCTGGTTGCCGTCCTTGGGCAGCTCCACCGCGTACAGCTGGATGCTGCGGTCGGGCTTGGCGCAGCCCTCCGGCTTCTCGGCGAACATCCCGGTGCCAGCGGCGGCCAACCCGCCGGCGCCGACCAGGGTGAGCAGCACGACCGCCGCGACCACCAGCATCCGCCGGGCGCCGGTACGCGGGCGTTCGGGCCGGCCGCCCAGGGGCCCGGTAGCCTCGGTCGTCGGCCCGACCGCCGACCCGGGCTCCGGGGTCGGTCCGTCCTCCACCAGCCGCCAGGCGCTCATCGGGCACCCCGCAGCTCGACCATGCGCTGGTAGCTGCGCTCGGCGGCACCCAGCGAGCCCGGCGGGTTGGGCTGGGCACTCGGCGCGGAGTCCTGCTCCCAGAGGAACTCGAAGCGGCCCCGGCCCTTGAGGTCGCCGAAGAACTCGCTGAACGGGATGACCCCCGCCCCGAACTCCACGTCCTGGTAGGAGTTGCCCTGCTGCGGGTTGGGCAGCGGCACGCCGTCCTTGACGTGGAACAGCGGGTAGCGGTGCGGATGGGCGTTGACGTAGTCGACCGGCCGGAACCCCGGGTACTTCCGGGCCCCGCCGTACGCCCACAGGATGTCCATCTCGAGGAACACGCACCGGGGGTCGGTCAGTTCCAGGAAGAGGTCGTACAGCCGCACGTCGGGACGGTCCGTCGCGAAGCTGAACTCGATGGTGTGGTTGTGCTGGTAGAGCTTGATGCCCCGGGCCACCGCGGCCTCGCCCCAGGCGTTGAACTCGGCGGCGGCGGCCTGGTAGCCGGCGATGGTCCGGTTGCCGGTGGGCGCCTCCGCGGTGCCGATCGCCGGCATGCCGAGGACCTCGGCGACGTCCAGCTCCCACTCCAGGTTTCTGCGGAAATCGTTGAGCCCGCGGTGGCTTCCGGCCGCCTTCAGCCCGTTGTCGTCGAGCAGTTGGCGGATCTGCTCCGGTGTGATCGCGCCCACCGAGCCCTGGGTGTAGCCGGCGAACTCCACCTCCCGGTAGCCGATGCGGGACAGCTCCTCGAAGACGGCGGCGAAGCCGACCTGGGCGATCTTGTCGCGGACGCTGTAGAGCTGGATGCCCAGGTGCCCTTGCGGGATGAGCTTGCCCTGACCCCCCTGGTCGGCCCCGGCCGGCAGCGCGCCGGCGAGGCTGGCCGCGCTGACCGCGACCGTGGAGCCGGCGAGACCCCGCAACAGGGTACGACGGTCGATCCTGTTTCTTGCCATGGTGATTACCTTTCGCTCGCTCAGCAGCAGGAGTTCGCGCCGCCCGCCGCGCCGTCGGGGCAGCACGCGGTCAGCGGAGCAATCCGAACGTTGCGGAAGCTGATGACGTCGTTCGTCCCGTGGTTCTGCAGCCCGACGTATCCGGTCGAGTTCTGCCGCCCGGCGCCGCCCGGGTCATCCGCGCGCGGCGGGCTGAAGACGGCGTCGGGAACGTTGACGTACTCGTTGATCAGCGTTCCGTTGCGGAAGATGGAGTAGTGCTGGCCGACCACCCGGATCTCGTAGTCGTTCCAGGTGCCCTTGGGAGTCACGCCCGCGCCGGCCAGGTCGACCTTGTCGAAGCCGTACACCGAGCCGCTCTTGTACTGGTCACCGTCCGGCCGGTCGAGGATCTGCAGTTCGTGGCCGTACTTGATGGCGACCCACTCGGGGCGGGGCTCCGCCGGGTGGTGGCGCACGTCCGGGAAGCGGACGAAGACGCCGCTGTTGGCCCGGCCGTCGCCCGGGGCGTCGTCACGCCACTGCAGCTTCAGGGAGAAGTCACCGTACGCGGAGACCGGGTACCAGAGCATGCCGAGCCCGGGCACCGGCTTGCTGGTGACGGACCCGTCGGCGTTGCGGGTGAAGCCGCCCGCGCCGACCTGCTGCCACTTGCCGAACGACGCGGCCGTGTTGTCGAGGATCGGCTGGTAGCCGTTCTTCGTGTCCGGCTTGCCGACGCCCGAGCGGGCGGCGGCGCTGACCAGCTTCCCGTGCTCCTGGTGGCTGATGACGCCGAGGTGGTGCAGGTGCTCGGCGACCGAGGTCACGTAGGAGACGAACTGACCGTGGTTGGGCCAGTCGCGTTCGTCCTCGATGACGTTGTTGATGGTGCAGTCGCCCTCGACGACCCGGTTGGGCACGCCGCTGTCCACGGTGCCGAGCCAGACGGTCGGCCGGGTGTCCTTGACGCACTCCGGCTGCGGCCCGCTCGCGACCACCGTGAAGGTGACCGAGGCGGTGCCGGAGGTGTTGCCGGCCTTGTCGGTGGCCCGGTAGCTGACGATGTGCTGGCCCGGCCGGTCGACGGTGACCGGCGCCTTGTACGCGGTGTAGGCGCCGCCGTCGAGCGAGTACTCGACCCGGTCCACGCCCGAGCCGCTGTCGGTGGCGGCGAGGATGACGGTGGCGCTGCCCACGTACGCGCCGTTGTCGTCGAGCTGCCCGGAGAGGGCGGCGGTGACGGTCGGCGGGGTGGTGTCCGGGGCGGGCGGGTCGACGACCGTGAACGACACCTGCTGCGGCGACGACGTGTTGCCGGCCTTGTCGGTGGCCCGGTAGCTGACCGTGTGCGAGCCGACCTGGTTGACGGTGACCGGCGCGGTGTAGGCCGCGTACGGCTGCCCGTCGAGGGAGTACTCGACCCGGTCCACGCCCGAGTCGGCGTCCGACGCGGTCAGGGTCACCGTCGCGCCGCCCACGTACGCCCCGTTCGCGTCCCGCTGGCCGGTCACGGAAGCGGTGACCGTGGGCGGGGTC
>NZ_JBLROA010000111.1:0-10174 GCF_047921505.1 Micromonospora sp. SL1-18
ATTGGCTATTGGCGGGCTGTGAGAACTTTCTGTACGGGATCAAGCGCGGCCGGCGCTGCCGGCCGCTCGCGCCGCCGAACCAGGGCCGGCCCCAACGGGGGCCGCCGCTCGGGGACCCCGCGCCCCTTAGCGCAAGCGCACGGGGCGCACCCCGGCGGTTGCAGCCCGCCGGCGACGCGACATACGACGAAGCCCCGGGCCGCCATGGTCGATGGCAGGTCCGGGGCTTCATGTCGATCAGTACAAGTGCGGGTGCCTCCGGCGGGGTCCTCGGGCACTCCGGGATGGTTGGCGCCATCCCGACAACCTCCGTCCGGGCAGAGCCGAGCAGGTGGGGCCTGCCCGGTCAAGGTCGTTCAGACGGTGGTGTGCTCCACCTTGACCGGGCAGGCCCCACCCACTCCACGATGTGCGGACGAAGGCCGACGGGATGGCTGGAGGACGCAGCGGAGGGGGAATGCGGCGCGAGTGGACAGCCGTGACCTGACTGTCCGAAACGGCGAGCCGATCTGAGATGACAGTGCCAGGGTCATCGGAGGCGTTGGAACTATACCCGCATGAGTCGAGGATGGGAGCTGGGCCTACCTGAAGTGAGGACGCGGACCAAGCCGCGTTTGAAGATCTGGAGTTGCTCAGCAGGCAAGCGAAGAGTGAGGTGGACCTCCCTCGGTAGATCGAGGTCCGCCGCAGTCTGGTCGGCGAAGACTAGCCGCAACTCATTCGTGTCGCTGGGAGGCATCATGGGCAGGGTTGGCTGTCGCGAGGGTGTGATCTCGCATTCGACCACCTCCCCATAGCATCCCAGCTCGGGATATGGGCCGACCGCGATCCAGTAGGTGTCCCAGCCGCGTGACCTTTTGTCCTCGGTAGCTTCAGAGCACTCTTGGAAGATCAGCGACCACGACTCTAGAAGTGGCTTATCCCTGACCCAGAGGGTGTAGACCTCGTCGTGCGCCTCGCCCGCATCTCGCAACACGGTAGGCAAGTCGGAGCTGAAAGGTTCCCACGTCACACGTCCCAATCTAGATCGATGCTCGGCTGGCCGGGGTTGGGGCTGGCGCCCCGCGATCGCGCCGAGGAGCTTGGCCGCCGTTAAAGATCATCTAGTACAGATCGGGTACAACTGAGGGCAACCAATGCCGGCAGATGTTGGCAAGCATCGGCAGGTTCAGCGCTGGTCAGGGCGTCGATCGGTCCGATTGATGATGTTCTCTCACTACCGTGGGTGTAAGGGGTTCAAATCCCCGGTGCGCTCCACTGTCCTGGTTCGGAAGAGGCCCCGCCGCTAGCGTTGCTTGTGTGACGAGGGAGATCGAGCCGGAGGTGCAGCGGCTGCGGGACCAGGCGCTGACACGCGTCGGTCGCTGGTCCGGTCGGACGCCGATCCGAACCGCGCTGTACCACCTGACGCGAGGTCGGGTCGACAGGCGCCCACGGTATTCGGTCGGCCAGCTTCCGGCGCTCGGAACACCTTGGCAGGACACCGTCTCTGGCCGGTACTTCGGTTGGCGCTGTAGGGAGGCGAACTTGGATGGCCGGTTCGCCTTCGTGGTCGAGTACATCGTTTGCCAGTACTGCCAGGCGGCTTGGGTGGACAAGCCGTACACGGCTGAGGAGTACCAACGGAAGGGGCTTGCCTCAACCGGCTTGAGAGCGCTTCGCGAAGAGAACCCAGGGCTGCGATGGTTCACGGGCAGCGGACACGTGAGAGACGCGAGAGCCTTTTGGGTATCTGTCGGCATGGGTGTTCCTGGCGGGTACGAGGAGCGCGAACTGTGCGAGCACATCGACAGGAACGGGGGAGTGAAGCCACGCTGGCTGCTCAGACGGCAGCGGCGACACAGTGCGAGTGATCGCCGCTGCCGCCGCTGATCGACCGAGCGGCCAGGCTGTCTCTTGGCGCCACGTGGCACCAAGATCATGCCGTTGTCAGGCCGTTGAAGGTGAACCAGTAGCGACAGAGGTTGACCGACGTTGGCTGCCTGAGTCCCAGGTCGGGAGGCGTGAAGGCCGCCTGATCGCCTCTGCCGGCCAACGAGATCAATACCGCTGGAAGTGGTACTACTCCCCGACTAGAGGCACGACGCGCGACGGGCATCCAAGATCATCGGGTGCAGATCCACTACAACTGAGAGCAGCCAACGGCGGCAGACGTTGGCAGGTGCCGGTAGGTTCCGCGCTGGACGCGGCGGCGATTGGTCTGATTGACGATGTCCTCTCGCTGCGGTGGGTGTATCGGGTTCAAATCCCCTCAGTGCCGGGAGCAGTGCTGCTGAGTAGCGGAACGCTGCGGCAGGCAGGCGCGAGCAAGTACTGCAGCGAAGTACAGCAACCGACGGCACCAAGCGGAACCACGGCAACCACCATCAGACCGTCGGCCAGCGGCGCGAGCCGAACGAGACCGCATTGCCGATCTCTGGGGGTCAAGGGGTCGTCGGTTCAAATCCGGCCGTCCCGACAGCATGAAGAAAGGCCGCTGACCGGAGCGTATGCCCTGGTCAGCGGCCTTTCTGCTGTGCTGAAACAGTGGGGAGTTTGCGATCTAGACCGCGCGTAGCTGGGGACCACTTGGGGACCGGCGGGCCTTCAGGTGGGCACTCAGCGCCGCTCCCGCGTCCGTGATCGACTGCCGGTCGGGGTGTAGGTACCGCTGGGTTGTGGTCAGCGATCCGTGCCCGGCGATCTTCCGTAGGACATGCACCGGCACGCCTGCGTCGGCCATCCAGGTCAGCCCGGTGTGCCGTAGGTCGTGCCGGCGCAGGTGTTCGTAGCCCAGCTTGGTGACCACCTCATCCCAATGCGTCGCGTCGCGCAGCACGGCGGTGCTGATCCTGCCGCCGCGCGGCCCGGTGAACAGCCGTGCCTCGGGCGTGGTCACCGCGTCCAGGCGGTGCGCCACGATCGGCCGTACCTCTTCGATCAGCGGCACGATGCGTGCCCGCTTTCCCTTGGTGCCCTTATCGATCAGTCCACCGGGGCTGGGTGTGGTCTGCCGGCGTACCGTCCACATCCAGGATGCCCGGTCGATGTCCTCGGCCCGTACGCCTGAGACTTCCCCGATTCGCGCTGCTGTGCAGGCCGCGAATATCACCACGTGGGCCCACCCGGTGAAACCGTTCGCGGACCGCTCGACGAGCGCATCGGCGAGCGTGGTCAGCGATTCCCAGTCAGGCAGCGCCAGCGAGCGGGGATCGTCCAATTCGTCTGCGGCTCGCTGATACTCGCGTTGCCACCCGGTGACCTGCGCCGGGTTCCGCTGGATGATGCCGTCGCGTACGGCCTGCTCCATTACGCGGACCAGCGCGGCAAGACTGTTCTTCACCGTGGATCGGCTGCATTCGTCGGCAATCCAGGAGTGAACAGCCCGGTCAACCGCGCCGTTGGTAATCATGCGAACGGGAATGTGACCGAGCGTCGGAACTACGCGCTTGCGCCAACCCGCCAGGTAGGGATCAAGCGTCTTGCGCTCCAATCCGCGCAGAGCCAGCGTCATCACGCTCTCGCCGTATTCGGCCAGGCGCTTGGTCGCGGCGAGCGGGTCGACACCACCCTGCGCCGCACTGGTCATTCCGTCGATCCACGCCTGTGCCTCTTCCGGCGTGGCGGCCGTCGTTGACTTACGTCATCAGGTCGCGGTGCTGCGCCGGCAGGTCGTACGCCCGGACCCCGGGCCCGTCGACCGGTTGGTGCTGTCAGCCCTGTCGCGGCTGCTGCCTCGGTCCCGCTGGTCGGCGTTCTTCGTTACCCCCGCCGCCTTGCTGTGGTGGCACCGGGAGCTGGTCGCCAGGAAGTGGAGCTACCCGAAACGACGACCAGGGCGTCCTTCGATACGGGCGGAGATCCGCACCCTGGTGCTGCGCCTGGCTGAGGAGAATCCGACCTGGGGCCACCGCCGGGTGCAGGGCGAACTGCTCAGGGTTGGCTATCGCGTCGCGGCCAGCACGGTGTGGAGCATCCTGACCGCTGCCGGCGTTGACCCGGCTCCGCGGCGCGGCGGGCCTACCTGGTCTCAGTTCCTGACCGCCCAGGCCAAGGGCGTCCTGGCCTGCGATTTCCTGCACGTGGACACGATTGGGCTGACCCGCATCTACGTCCTGTTCCTGATGGAGGTCGAGACCCGGCGCGTACACGTCCTCGGTGTCACCAGGCATCCGACAGGGGAGTGGGTCACCCAGCAGGCCCGGAATCTGCTTCTGGATCTTGGCGACCGAGTCGCCCGGTTCAGGTTCTTGATCCGAGACCGTGACAGCAAGTACATCGCCGCGTTCGACCAGGTCTTCATCGCCGAAGGCATCGAGATCCTGCGGACTCCGCCGCGGGCGCCTCGGGCGAACGCGTACGCGGAGCGGTGGGTTCGCACAGTCCGCCGGGAGTGTCTCGACCGGATGCTGATCTACAACAGGCGGCATCTACTTGCCGCCCTCGACGAGTACGTGGCCCACTACAACGAGCACCGGCCGCACCAAGCCCGGCACCAACAACCGCCCGACGCCACCGACATACCGTCACGACCGGTCGCCGACCTGCCCGCCGCACGAGTGCGGCGTAGGAAGATCCTCAACGGGCTGATCAACGAATACTCCCAGGTGGCGTAGCTGTGACCCACTTTTCGAGCGGTACAGGTTCCCGCAGGTTCGCAAACGCTGATGGCCTGCTACCTCGGCCCTTGTTCTAGGCATGTTATTCCTTACAACGCCGCCTCGGCGCCGGTAGCGTCTGGGCGAACAACAATGCTGTCCAGAACGGCTTCGATATCAGCCGTGGGCGTTCCAACAGGGGCGGTAGCGAACTTTTCGAGCGTCAGCTCGCGTTGCGGGCGCGCGACGACCCGTTCGGTAAACACATCCTCCTCGAGCCCCACGTATCCATCCGACTGTGCCTGTCTGAGAAGATTGAGTGTTATGATCGACTTGACGGCAACATTTGTGATGAAGAGAGCACCTGCTTGGAATCGGGAGTCGATGTCGTGGCCGCGTATGCGATCTTCGGTACTGTCATCTGCGTGTACGAGGTCGCCGTATAGCCAGGCATAGGCCAGCTCTTTGTCTGTGACCAGTTCGCCAAATGCCTCCGTAAGCGAGCCGGCTCTTGACTCGTAGCCGAGAGTCCGTCTGTCGGCAGGGTCGAGTGGCCGCCAGCCGTCGCGGATGTTCTGAAGGTGCTCCCTGAGTTCATCAGGAGCGGCACGCAGGAAGAACCCGAGGGCATTCGTTACCTTCCCATGGTAGACCGGATCACCCTGAAGAAGAAAGGGGCGGCATCGCGCCGCAAGAGAGTCGAGTGACTCCTCGTCGGGCAACTCCCAAGTCATCGCTGCCTTGCCCGACTCCGCTTCGAATGTCAGCGTGAACGTTCCCTGGGACCACTTCATAAGCCGCTGCTTGTCGGAGGCGAGTGAGTGCTCCTCTACGCGGCGGGCGCGCACTGTGAACCGTCGTAACACCGCTCGATGGCGGGCCGCCACCGCCTCCGGACCGTTATTGGAGCTTCCAGCCTCGGGTGACTCGACCACGTTCAACCCTTCATCTTATGGCTGCGGGCGCCGACCTTAGCGCAAAGGACGGTGGCTCGCCCTCAGTACTGCCTCGACCATCCCACACAAGTCGCATAGGTTTCGTTCGCCTTTGTGCTTGGTCAGGAGTCGGTCCTGGTGCTCTGGTGATGGGTCATCTGCTCAAGAAACTCGTCCATTACCCGCCCGAAGGTGTCGGTTTCCCACTTGGGCCGTCGCAGCGGCACATTGTGTCCGTCCAGGAAATTCTGCAACGGCACCCCGGGGTTTCGAGATCGCCACCGGTGTAGCAGGTCACCCACGTTGAAGCCGTCCTCCGCAGCCCCCTCGAGCAGGCTGAGCTCCGATAGCGTTATGACACCCAACGGGGTGGCGCGGCTGGTCTGCAGCGTCCCGGTCGCAGCGACGATCTCCTCAACCCGGCGGTGTACGCCGGGATTGCATGGCAGGCCATCCTCTGGAGTGATGATCAGGGGTACGAACCTTGTGCCGGGCGGCAGGTTCCGCCCGGCTAGCCGTGGCAACTGTTGGGTTAGATGCCGGATGGTCGAGGCGACCTGAGAAGCCTTACGACCGGCGAGGACGGCGTTGACCTCTCGGTCCAACTCTGCCGGACTGGCGAAGCCGCCAGCCACGGGCTGGGACAGGCGCCGGTTAGTCGCATCCAGGCAGAGCCACATGTCTCCGCAATCCACGACCCAGTCACACACCTTCGGCTTACTGCTCGTTGTCCCCCACGCGTGCCACATGTCGTTCTCCGTGTAGACCCGCCTGAGGTGGCCGGTGGCGGGAAAGATCCGCCGTAGAATCTCGCCGACGCTGTGTTCGAACTGTGTGTTGAGGGCTAACCGGAACGCCTCCTCACGGCCGCCCTTAACCGTCAGGTCCTTGCCACTGTCGATCCCACGTAGGTAGTTGCGGACATCGAACTCGGGTACCTGCCCGAAGGCGCGTTCGAGCACAAACCCGAGTCGGATGACCTGCACCGAGCCGTCCGGAAACCGGACGATCGGCCGCAGGCGCAGTTCATTGAAGTCCCATGGATGCTCTGTCGCGTCGTGCCCGGTCGCATACCGCTGCAGGTCTGACAGCGACACCGACGTTGCGTCGAGGAACCGCTCGACGGCTGCCTGGGCGATACCGGTGCGACGGAAGAACTCGAGCGGGAAGCTCTGGTAGCGGTGCTGCTCAGCCTGCACCCACAGGTGGGTAGCCAAGCCGAGGAACGCGTCCAGCTCACATCCGGTCGCCTGAGCGAACAACTCGGCCGGCTGCCCGCCAGCGCGAGCCTGAAGCTGCGGATCGACTGACGGTGCCCAGCCGCCGCGCCAGGTGGCTTGGGTCCGCGCGATCAGCGGCAACGGGTGGGCAGTGACATTGAAGTACTGGTTCGCCATCAGTTCGGCGGCTAGTGATGCCTTGATCCCGCCCCAGAGCGGCTCGTTATCGTCGTGAACCTGGCCCAGTTCATCGCCGATGCTCCACACCGCGCGCAGCACCAGGTCGAGATCACTCAGGTCGTCGCGGGCGGCCCCGGCGGGGCAGTAGCGCAACGCCTCCTTGAGCGCGACGAGAAGCAATTGCGGCGGCAGGAGCCGCCGACCGGCCATGACGGCATCCAAGGCACGTTTACGAGCGGGACCCGTGAGTGCTGACGTCCAACTAGCTTCGACGGCCTGCACCGGCGGATCGCCTAGGTCAAGGTCGCGCAACATACCGCTAAGTAAGGACAGGGCATGGCCCACGGGGATTCCCGCCCACAGTTGTTCGCGGACCGGGCGGTCGATGACCTCGCCGAGGATCTCCTCCCCGTTGCAGTACGAGCTGATGAAATTCATGCTGGAGTTCCCGACGGCGCGTCGTTGGCCGGGAAGCCACAAACCACCCACGAGCAGCCACTCTAAGTGACTGGTTGCAATCAAGCGACTCAGTAACTCTGGATCGTGGCCAGGCGGGTGCCGAGAGCGAGTGGGGTCCTGTCCTGGATGCTCCCTGCGTGCCGACGTCTCGAAGGGACGTAGGCGGTTCCGATTCCGGCGCCACCTGGGGCGGAGCCTTCCCTCAACGCGCCAGAGCGGTCGGGACTCCAATCAGTCCAGGTAGGGTGGCTGTCAGCCGAGCGGGATGGCGCCGTGAAGGTGCAGCGCGTGTTGGTCATCGACTTGTGTCGATCAACGGACACAAGCCCCCACGTGTACGGCAAGCGCATCGCGACGGGTAGGTGCAAGTTGATCATCTGATCGACGGGGGTGCACTCCTGTGGTGGGGGAGTGGGTGCGGTGATGCTGGGAATCGTCCTGGCGGTAGCCCCCGTTTACCCCCCGAAAACCCTGGCTCAACGCTGACGAACAGTGACAGGAAGCGATCATCGCTCGGTCGTGTCTGTGCAGCTCAGTGCCTACGTTTGACAATCGATGACAAGCTCGGGACGGTTACGGTTGGTAACAAGGGGTCGTCGGTTCAAATCCGGCCGTCCCGACAAGGTGAAACAGCAGGTCAGAGGGCTGGTCCGAAACATCGGGCCGGCCCTTCTGGCGTTCTGGGGACCACGCCGGTCAAGTGCGTCATCCGGTAGCGCACCTTGACCGTCGGTCAAGTCTCAAGCGTCCAGCCGGGATGCCTGCCGAATCGTTCGCTCTCTCTGCATCAAGGCGGCCCGCAAGCGGGCCGCGCCGGCCTGGCCCCGGCCTGCTGGCGACCTCCGGCCGGCATCGGTCGGGCCGGCCGGCCACGCTTGGGGACGACCCGATCAGAAGACCTCGGGGTTCCACCCCGAACCCCGGCCCTCCTCAGAGATCAGCCGGGGGCGGATCACCTCGTCGGGCACCACAAGGGCTACCAGCCTCCCCGGACGGGGCCAAGGTCGTTCGTCCGGTAGGGCGCTCCACCTTGTCCCCGTCCGGGAGGCTGGAAGGTCTACGACTGCCCGACGGGGAGGTCCGCTTCAGCGCTAGCCGCCACCCTTCCCCGAGTAACTGAGGAAGCTGCATGGCATCTCGGCCCCCTGGTGCCAGGCGCTTCCTTTTACGGCGACGGGGTAGCTGACCTCTCTGACCTGTCGGTCGGCGGTCTCGACCGAGAACCGTATCGACAACGGCTCGCTCTCGAACGCGGTAGAGCACTCGATGCGCAGCTGGACATCGATCCAGCCGGTGCCGCCAGGGCGTAGCAGCCGAGACTGGCCGGTGTCACGGACCTGGATGCCGGGTCGCTGACCGACAGCCGCACCAACCGTGATCGGCGCGGGGCCAGCGTTGATCACTGCCAGTTGCCCGTCCATCTGGATGACGCCCGGGCCGTCCGAACCCGAACCCCCGCTACCGCTGTATGCAGGGAAGGCCACGAGCGAGACCGAAGCATTCCGCTCCCGCTCGTCCCGCGAGTCTCGCAGCTCGCTGACCCCGACACCGCCGAGCACAGCGCCGACCACGAAGGCAGCGACAAGCCTTACATTCATCTTTCGTCTGATGACGAGGCGGTCAGGGGTGGTGCCGCCCGACTCCGCCGGCCGGTGATCGTGCTCGTCTAGGTCAATCACTTCGTGCTCCGCCGACATGGGCGTCAGCCTAGGGCTCTCCCCGGCCAGGCGTCGGCCGGCCGTACACCCAAGAGGACCCGCAGACATCGGCGCTACCTGACAACAGCGGATGTACTGGCCAGGGGTGCGACCGCCTGACCGCCATCCGCGATCCTCAACTAATCCGAAGGCCAGCATGGGCCATCCGTGGGCCAGTAACCGTGGCGCGCAGCGGGCACGAGCGGGCACGAGACGCAACCGGGCCGACCGCCGCCCGCAGGCGTTTCGGACATCGCGACCGCTTGAGCACGCTCTTCCAAACTGAGGTGCGGCCACCGCTAACCGTCGGCGGTCGAGGGAGCAACCCGGCATGCCAAGGGCTGAGGACAGCCGAGGCTACAAGAGGCGCCCGAGGCCGGCCGGGGACCAGGTGGGGACCACACGTCGTGCGCGATGGTGGTCGGTATGCCATCGACTGCACGGCCTGATCGTGGGGATAGCGCGTTTGACGTGTGGGAACGCTTTGCGAAGCGTCCTGGGGGTCAAGGGGTCGTCGGTTCAAATCCGGCCGTCCCGACAGTGAGAGGGTTTCCGCAGGTCAGCGACTTGCGGAAGCCCTCAGTTTATTGGTTCGGCTCGATGTGGTGGCGTGTGAGGCGCTGCTGGAACCCTTAACTCGGGTGGTTTAGCGAGCCGATCTTGGTTGCTCCGCTGTGAAATGCCTGGTAGGCGTACTGCATCGTCGTCGTTGTGGTCGCTGCTGGACCTATTAACGGCAGACGATTTTGGACAGAAAGGGCATGATGCTCGCGCCGCATGGCGGTGCGGGACGAAATCGCCGATGCCATCGAAGGATCGTGTCCGGACGGGCCGGCAGCTGCAGCCGCCGTCCCACGTTGCGCGGTACCTGGCGCAGCAGCGCGGGCAGCAACGCCAGTCGCTCGGGTCGAACCGCGGACGCTGCTCGCCGAGCTGGCGCTGCAGCACCATGATCTGGTGTCGCAGGGCGAGGATCTCGATGTTCTTGGTCCGGTCGCTCGTCGCCAGCGGTCGGAGTGCCGCGAAGATGTTCGCCACCCCGAGATGCGTCAATAGCAGCAGCACGACCCGTGTTCTGGCCGAGAATGCCATCCGGGCAGCTCAGG
>NZ_JBLROA010000112.1:0-10168 GCF_047921505.1 Micromonospora sp. SL1-18
CAGTCGCGAACGGAAGGCGGCGCGGTGAGAGACCCGAACTCGCGGACGGGGGCCGCTCGTTGGTGAAGCGTGGAGATCGGGATCGAGAGGTGGGGGACATGGCTGTGCCGGTGATCGCGGGCCTGGGTACGGCGCAGCCGCCGGCCGCCGCGCAGGACGAGCTCTGGGAGGGCTTCTTCGCCAAGCACTTTTCCGGCACCACCCGGGCGCTGGCCGAGCGCATCTTCGCCAACTCCGGCGTGTCCCGCCGCCACGCCGCGGTGAACCCGTTGCTCGAGGACGTCTCCGAGTGGCCGACCGAACGCCGGATGCGGCGCTACCAGGTGGAGGCGTTGCCGCTCGGCAAGGAGGCGGTGGGCCGGGCGCTCACCGCCGCCGGACTGGACGCCCGCGACGTGGGTCTGTTCGTCGTCTGCTCCTGCACCGGGTACGCCACCCCGGGGCTGGACATCCTGCTCGCCCGGGACCTGGGCATGGCCCCGGACACCCAGCGCATGTTCGTCGGCCACATGGGCTGCTACGCGGCTCTGCCCGGGCTGGGCGCGGCGAGCGACTTCGTCACCGCCCGGGGCCGCCCCGCACTGCTGCTCTGTGCGGAGCTGACCAGCCTGCACATCCAGCCCGCCGGTGCCCGGGTGGACACCCAGCAGATCGTGTCCCACGCGCTCTTCTCGGACGCCGCGGTAGCCGCCGTGCTCGTCCCAGGCGGCCCGGGGTACGCCCTGCGCGAGGTCGCCTCGGTCACCGACACCTCGACCGCCGACCACATGACCTGGGACGTCACCGACACCGGCTTCCGGATGGGCCTTTCGCCGAAGGTCCCGCAGGTGCTCTCGCGCCACGTCCGGGGTCTGGTCGACGACCTGCTGGCCCGGCACGGGCGGACGTACGCCGAGGTGGACGGCTGGGCGGTACACCCTGGAGGCCCGCGCATCCTCAACGTGGTGGACGCGGAGTTTGCCCTGCCGCCGGCGGCCCTCGCGGCGTCCCGGGCCACCCTGGACGAGCACGGCAACTGTTCGTCGCCGACGGTGCTGCTGATTCTGGACCGGCTGCGTCGCGCGATGACGCCGCCGGACCGGGTCGTGATGCTCGCCTTCGGACCGGGCCTGACCCTGTATGCGGCGCTGCTCGAGCGCACCGGCTGAGCCGGCCCGATAGGCGGGCCGGGTGCGCGCTGCGAGGCCAGCGGCGAGGGCCCGTTGCTGGTGCGGTTCAGCGTCGCCGACGGTGAGGTCGACCTGACCGGCTCGCCGCGCTGGCCTGATCGGCCGGTCAGGCGGCGATGCGGGCCAGGTCGTCGCGGTACTGGTCGACCGGGCCCAGTTCCGGCACGAGCCGGGCCAGGGTGCCCTTCCGGTCCATGAGGAGGGCGGGGGCCGTGCCGGGGTGCGCGGCGAGGTGGAGATAGTCCCGCAGGCCGCCGGCCGGGTCGGCGAGCGCGCGTACCCCGGGGGTGGGCGAGCTGCCGACCCTACGGCTCTCGATCACGGTGACCACGGTGACACCCGGTGGCGCGGCGGCCGCCGCCTGGGTCACCTGCTCGGCGCAGATACAGGCGTCCACCAGGATGATCATCGCCGGCAGCAGGCTGCGCAGCGGCACCGGGGACTGCTCGGCGTCGACCAGGTCCAGCGCGGGCAGCGGCCCGATCGCCGCCGGAGTGCCCGTCGGGTACGGGAGGACGGTGGGACTGCCATCGGAGCGCGACGAGCGGGGCCAGGTGACCGCGGCCAGCCCGCTGAGGGTGATCAGCACGGACACCAGCAGCACCAACACCGGCAGCCCGAGCGATGGGCGGCGATCCGGCCGGGGGGTGAGGCCGAGCCGGCGGCGCCACACCGCCCGCTGGCGTACGCGACGCAGCTCACGGCGCACCTGTCGGGCCTCGTGGGCGAGCGCCGAGGCGTCGTCGGGGACTACCACCCGACCCCATTCCGGGGGCAGGTCGGGCAGCCCATCTGGTGGCCCTTGGCCTTCAGCATCAGGCATGCCCATCGGACCCCCAGGAAACGTCTCGCTGAGCGGACGTCGCGTCCACCTCCAGCCTCCCGCACCGGTCGGCGTACCGCCACACCTGGGCGCACTTGGGATTCCACGGCTACCATGGGAGGAGCGCATCGCCCTAGATATCGACGCTCCTGCCACCCGTGCCGGTTGTCATCCCTTGGTTACGGAGCGTGTCGAAACCATCGGTTTGACCGCCTGTCAAGCTGAAGAAATACCTCTCACAGGGCCCCTGAGCTGCGCCAACGGTCAGGACAGCGGTGAGACATCGGTGCCTGAGCGTGTTACCCTAGACACAGCGAAAGGGGTTTCGAACCTATGGTTTTCAGTGTCGGCGAGACCGTTGTTTACCCCCACCACGGGGCCGCACTCATCGAGGCAATCGAGACTCGGGTCATCAAGGGCGAGCCCAAGCAGTACCTCGTCCTGAGGGTCGCGCAGGGTGACCTGACGGTCCGGGTGCCCGCCGAGAACGCCGAGATCGTGGGTGTGCGTGAGGTGGTCGGCGAAGAGGGCCTGGGCAAGGTCTTCGACGTGCTCCGTGCACCGCACACCGAGGAGCCGACCAACTGGTCGCGGCGTTACAAGGCGAATCTGGAGAAGCTGGCCTCCGGTAACCCGCTGAAGGTCGCCGAGGTCGTCCGCGACCTGTGGCGCCGGGAGCGGGAGCGGGGCCTGTCCGCGGGTGAGAAGCGCATGCTCGCCAAGGCCCGCGACATCCTCGTCGGCGAGGTCGCGCTGGCCGAGAAGAGCACCAAGGACGAGGCGGAGACGCTGCTCGACAAGGTGCTGACCGAGGCCTGATCCGCACAGCACACTCGTACCCACCCTGTAGCAAAGAAATCCGAGGACCGCGACGTGACCGCGCAGCTCAATCCGCGCGGTGACGTCGCGGTCCTTGTTCCTGCGGCCGGTGCCGGCGTACGCCTCGGCCCCGGCGCCCCGAAGGCGCTCCGGCCGCTCGCCGGGGAGCCTCTCCTGGTGCACGCGGTACGCCGGATCGCGGCGGCACCCTCGGTGCACACCATCGTGGTGGCCGCCCCGGCGGCCGACGTCACGGCGGTCCGTGCGATGCTCGCGCCGGTCGCCCCGGTGACCGTGGTGGCCGGCGGCGCGGAACGCCAGGCGTCGGTGGCCGCCGCGCTGGCCGCCGTCCCGGCCGGGCCGGAGATCGTTCTGGTGCACGACGCTGCCCGCGCGCTCACCCCGCCCGAGCTGGTCGAGTCGGTCGCCGAGGCGGTTCGCGCCGGGCACGACGCGGTGATCCCGGTGCTTCCCGTGGTCGACACGATCAAGGAGGTCGGCGCGGGCGAGGTGGTTCTCGGCACCGTGGACCGGTCCGCCCTGCGAGCCGTGCAGACGCCGCAGGGCTTCCGCCGGTCCGTTCTGGCCGCCGCGCACGCGGCGGCCGGTGACCCGCTCACCGACGACGCGGGCCTGGTCGAGAAACAGGGGGTCCCGGTGTTCTGCGTCCCCGGCTCCGAGTACGCGCTCAAGGTCACCCGACCGTTCGACCTGGCCCTGGCCGAGCACCTGCTGGCGGCCGGGGCCTGACGTGTGCCGATCCGATCAGAGGTCGGCCGGACCAGCCTCACTGATCAACTTGGTGTGCCGCAAAAGGTGGTCTCACTGGCAAGTGTGACCGCAATGTGCCGTACATGGAGTTGATCAGGAAAAGGAAGCTCGGCCCGCTCGGGGCGTCAAGGACCACTGCACGGCGGTGAGCCGGCTGACGCGTACGCTCGGGTCATGATCGTTCCTCGGGTGGCCATCGGGACCGACGTGCACGCCTTCGAGGCCGGGCGGCCGTGCTGGGTCGCCGGCCTGCACTGGCCGGGTCAGGACGGCCTGGCCGGCCACTCGGACGCCGACGTGGCGGCCCACGCTGCCTGCAACGCCCTGCTCTCCGCGGCCGGCCTTGGCGACCTGG
This sequence comes from Micromonospora sp. SL1-18, assembly GCF_047921505.1. Lineage (NCBI taxonomy): Bacteria > Bacillati > Actinomycetota > Actinomycetes > Micromonosporales > Micromonosporaceae > Micromonospora > Micromonospora sp. SL1-18. Next base: position 3,938 of record NZ_JBLROA010000112.1, read on the forward strand.
GCGCGAACTTCGGCGTCGACCAGCCGGAGTGGGCGGGCACCTCGGGCGTGGCTCTACTCACCGAGAGCGCCCGGCGGGTGCGGGCGGCCGGATTCGAGATCGGCAACGTGTCGGTCCAGGTGATCGGCAACCGCCCCAAGATCGGTCCGCGCCGGGCGGAGGCGCAGCGGGTGCTCTCCGCGGCGGTGGACGCGCCGGTCACCGTCTCCGCCGCCACCACCGACGGCCTCGGCTTCACCGGGCGCGGCGAGGGGTTGACCGGCATCGCGGTGGCCCTGGTGTATGAGGCCCCGACGGAGTAGGTCCGGCCCTCGTCGGCCCGGGACCGCCCCTCGCACACCCGGGCCGAGCCCAGGTTGTGCGAGGCGCCGCTCTGCCGGGCGGGAACGGTCAGCCGCGCCGCGCCCAGGTCCAGGCGTAACCGGAGTCCTCGGAGGCCGACGCGGCGTCGCAGAGGTCGAGCGGGCGGAAGGTGTCCACCATGACCGCCAACTCGTCGAAGAAGTCCACCCCGATCGAGCGCTCGGCCGCGCCCGGCTGGGGGCCGTGGGTGAACCCGGACGGGTGCAGCGAGATGGAGCCCTGCTCGATGCCGGAGCCGCGCCGGGCTTCGTAGTTGCCGCCGCTGTAGAAGAGCATCTCGTCCGAGTCGACGTTGTGGTGGTTGTACGGCACCGGGATGGCGTCCGGGTGGTAGTCCACCTTGCGTGGCACGAACGAGCAGATTACGAAGTTCGGGCCCTGGAAGGTCTGGTGCACTGGCGGCGGCTGGTGGATCCGCCCGGTGATCGGCTCGAAGTCGTGGATGGAGAACGCCCACGGGTACAGGTGCCCGTCCCAGCCCACCACGTCGAACGGGTGGTGGGCGTACGTGTGGCGAGTCCAGCCGCGCCGGTGCCGGACCAGCACCTCGACGTCCTCCCCGTCGACCAGCAGCGGCGCGTCCGGCCCCCGGACGTCCCGCTCGCAGTACGGCGAGTGCTCCAGGAACTGCCCGCGTACCGACAGGTAGCGCTTGGGCGGGCCGACGTGACCGGCCGCCTCGATGGCGAGCAGCCGGGTCGGCTCGTCGCCGGTGGGCACGAGCCGGTGGATGGTCGAGGTGGGGATGATGACGTAGTCGCCGGCCACGGCGTCCAGCACGCCGAACGGCGACTCCACTCGCAGCGAGCCGGACTCCAGGTAGAGGCAGTGGTCGCCGGTGGCGTCCCGGAACAGCGGGGACGGCCGGTCGGCCAGCACGTACGCGATCCGTACGTCGTCGTTGGCGAGCAGGTACTGCCGGCCCAGCACCGGGTCCGCGCCGGCCCCGTCGAGCTTGTGCGTACGCAGGTGACGCGGCTTGAGTGGCAGGTTCGGCACCCGGGTGAACGCGGGCGGGGTGAACTCCTCGGCGGCCACGATCGCGGTCGGCGCGTACCGGTGGTAGAGCAGCGACGAGTCGGAGGAGAAGCCCTCCTGCCCGACCAGTTCCTCGGCGTAGAGGCTGCCGTCGGGCTGACGGAACTGGGTGTGGCGCTTGCGGGGCACCTCGCCGATCCTGCGGTAGTACGGCATTTCGCCTCCCGATATGTCCCGTTCTCCGGCCGGTCACGTCCGATAATCGGACGCTGTTGTCCGTTCCTCGTAGCGTCCCGTACATTCTTGTCTCGTGTCAACGCAGGTGCCCCGCCTCCTCGCCGGCCTGGTCGACGACGCGGCGGTCTTCCCGCCCGGCAGTGCGTCACTGCCGGACGCGGTGGCCGCCCACCACCGGCATCGCGCCGCCTGGTACGCCGACCTGGTCGGTCCGCTCCTGGTGCCCGCCTCCGCCGTTGTGGACGGAAAGCTGGGCGAGCTGGTCGACCCCGGGTTCGTGGTCGGCCTGATCGGCGACACCGGCGTCCGGGGATTGCCGGCCGCGCTGTCCCTGCTCGCCGAGGACGGGATCCAGATCCGGCAGGTCGAGACGGCGGTCGCCAAGCGCGGCGAAGACCCGCAGCCCGGCCTGGACGAGCTGCTGAAGCTGGCCGAGCCGTGGCGCGGCATCGATGTCTACGCGGAGATCCCGCTGACCTTCGGGCTGATGGGTGCCCTGGACACGGTCGCTGAAGCGCGGGCCGGCGGACTGCCCGTCGCCGCCAAGTTCCGCACCGGGGGGCTGGCCGCCGAGCTGTTCCCGACCCCGGTCGAGCTGGCCGCGGTGATCTGCGCCTGCCGCGACCGGGAGCTGCCGTTCAAGCTGACCGCCGGGCTGCACCACGCGATCCGCCACCGGGATCCGGAGACCGGCTTCACCCACCACGGCTTCGTCAACGTGCTCGCCGCGACGCTGGCCGCCGCCGGGGGCGCCGAGGTGGACGCCGTCGCCAGCCTGCTCTTCGCCACCGATCCGCTACGCGTGGTCGAGCTGGCCCGGGCGCAGCGGGACGCCGAGCGTCCGCTCTGGGTCGGGTACGGCTCGTGCAGCATCTCCGAACCATTGACCGATCTGATCCGGCTTGGGCTGGTGAACGGGGGCTTTGAGAAATGAGCGAGCGCAGCGAGCGAATCAGCAGGTTCAGTGCGGTGGTGCCTCATGGCGGCACGGAGCGGAGCGGAGTGCTGGCATGAGCTGGGTGATTGGTGTCGACGGGTCCCCGTACGGGGTGACCAACCTGCCGTACGGGGTGTTCCGGCACGACGGCCGGGGGCCGCGGATCGGCGTACGCATCAGCGACTTCGTGCTGGACCTGGCCGGCGCGGAGGCCGCCGGGCTGGTGCTGGCCGCCGGAGCGCTCGGCCGCCCCACGCTCAACGACTTCATGGCGCTCGGCCGTCCGCAGTGGACCGCCGTCCGGCAACGGATCACCGAGCTGCTCACCGACGCCGCCCACCGCCCGGCGGTGGAGCCGCTGCTGGTGCCGCTGCGCGAGGTGGAACTGCTGCTCCCGTTCGAGGTGGCCGACTACGTCGACTTCTACTCGTCCGAGCACCACGCGGCCAACGTCGGGCAGATCTTCCGGCCGGGCCAGCCGCCGCTGCTGCCCAACTGGAAGCACGTGCCGATCGGCTACCACGGCCGGGCCGGCACCGTGGTGGTCTCCGGCACCCCGGTGGTCCGCCCCACCGGGCAGCGGGCCACCGCGCAGGGCCCGACCACCGGCGCCTCCGTACGGCTGGACATCGAGGCCGAGGTCGGCTTCGTGGTCGGGTCGCCGAGCCGGCTCGGCGACCGGGTCGCCGTCGCGGACTTCGCCGACCACGTCTTCGGGGTGGTGCTGGTCAACGACTGGTCCGCCCGGGACATCCAGGCCTGGGAGTACCAGCCGCTCGGCCCGTTCCTCGGCAAGTCCTTCGCCACGTCGGTCTCGGCCTGGGTGACCCCGCTGGACGCGCTGGCCGACGCCTTCGTGCCCGCCCCGGACCAGGATCCGCCGGTGCAGGAGTACCTGCGGGACAACCCGCGTATCGGGCTGGACCTGGCCCTGGCCGTGGAGTGGAACGGCGAACGGGTCAGCGAGCCGCCCTTCGCCACCATGTACTGGACGCCCGCCCAGCAGCTCGCCCACCTCACGGTCAACGGCGCGTCGCTGCGTACCGGGGACCTCTACGCCTCCGGCACGGTCTCCGGCCCGGAGCGCGGCCAGGTCGGCTCGTTCCTGGAGCTGACCTGGGGCGGGGCTGAGCCGGTCAAGTTCGCCGACGGTGCCACCCGGACCTTCCTGGAGGACGGCGACACCGTCACCATCACCGCCACCGCGCCCGGCCGGGGCGGCACCACCATCGCCCTCGGTGAGGTCACCGGGACCATCCTGCCGGCCCGCTGAGCCGCCCTCCTCGCTTCCCGTCCCTGGTCGCACCCGCTGTGCGACCGGGGACGTCGCGTCCCGCGTTGATCGTCCCGGATTCGGTACGCCCCGGCGCCGCGGGACGGGGCGTACCAGCGTGAACCAGGAGGGAACGAGGATGACCGAGCTGACCGGCGCCGCCTGGCGTACCAGCAGCCGCTCCAACGACCAGGGCCTCTGCGTAGAGGTGGCGACCAATGTGGTCACCGCACACGGTGTGGTGGGCGTACGCGACTCGAAGGACCCGAGCGGGCCGACGGTCGCGGTCAGCCCGCCGGGCTGGACGGCGTTCGTCGGTGCGATCCGGGCCGGTGCCTTCCGCTGCTGACCCTCGGCACCCCGCACGTCCGGTGCCCCGCCCCTGGGCACCGGTGGTGAAAATGTCACTGGAGGCTCCCCGTTTCCCGTTCACGCACCGTACCGTGGACGACACGGGAGGTGTCATGTCGACGGTGACGGTTACCGAATGCATCGAAGCTCAGGACGTCGACGTCTGGCGGCTCCTTACCGACCTGCCCGGGCGCGCCGGGTGGCTCGCCGCCGTCGGCACGGTCGACGTCCTCACCCCCGGCGACCTCCGGCCCGGCACCGCGTGGCGGGAGACCCGGGTCCGGCCGGACGGCGCCGCGGAGCCGGAGGAGTTCGTGGTGGTCGAGGTGGTCGCCCCGGAGCGGCTGGTGCTCAGCTCGCGGGGCGCCGGCGCGGATTACCGGGTCACCTGGACGCTGCGGACGGTCGCGCGCCGGCGACGCTGCTGCACCGAGGTCACCGTCGAGCAGGAGGCGGTGCCGAGCGCCCGGTACGGCCGGATGCTGGCCCTGATCCTCGGCGGCCTGGCCGCCCGCGCGGTGGAAAGCGCGCTCCGGCGGGACCTCGCCGACCTGGCCCGGGCCGCCGAGCCCACCCGCTCCGCCGAGGCAGCCTGATCGGCTCCGCTCGGCCGGCGGCCATAATTCGGCCTCCGCGCCGCTAGACGGCGCTCCGGACCGAATGAAGGCCGGGCGGCCATTTAAATTCGGCCTCCGCGCCGTTAGACGGCGCTCCGGACCGGATGAAGGCCGGTCTGGCGCCGCGCTACGACCTAAAGTTGCCGCCGGTAGGGTGCCGGGCGGAGGTGCGGCATGAGGTGGCCCAAGTGGCGGCGGCGGATCATGGTGGCGCTCGCGGCCGTGCTGGCTGTCGCCGCGGCGGTCACCGTGGGGCACCGGGTGCTCGCGCCCGCCGAGGTCGACACGGTCGCCCGGGGCGCGTACCCGGCGGCGCCCGCCCCGCCGGCCGGGGTGATCGGCCGGCTGCCGGTGGCGCCGCTGATCGTGGACGGCCGGCTCCGCGTCTACGCCGGCACCCGCCAGGTGTACGCCGACCAGCCGGTCGACGGGGGGCACCGGACGACCCCGTTCTGGTCGTACCGTCGTTGGCCGGCCGAGCTCGTCGGGGTGCTCGCCGACGGCACCATCGTGGTCAGCCACTGGTCGGACGGTCGCCTCGTGGCGCTCGACGCCCGTACCGGACGGGTGTCCTGGCGGGCCGACGGGCCAGTGCCGGGGCTGGTGCCGAAGCCCCGCCGGACCTACGCCTCGACGGTCTGGAACCCAGCGGGCCTGCACGTCGCCCGCACCGCGGACGGCCGGGCCGTGCTGGTCGCCGCCGGCCCCGGGCTCCTCGACGGCTACGACCTGGCCGACGGCCGCCGGCTCTGGCGGGTCGACCGGGAGCGCGGCTGCATCGGCGTCGCGGGCACCACCGCCTCCGGCGACCTGATCGGGCTGGACGCCTGCCCGAAACCCGTCACGATCGAGTTTCGGGACGCCGTGACGGGCGCGGTCCGCACCCGCTGGCGCCCCCCAGGCGCGCCGAAGGACCTGGTGGTGATCCCGGTCGGCTGCCGAGAGGGGCGCTCCGGGTGCCGGGGAGTGCGCGTTGCGGGGCCCGACGACAGCCCCGGCCGGGGCTGGCTGCTCGGCTCCGGCAAGCCGGTCGCCGCACCCGCCCTCGACGGGACGGACACCGAACTCGACGGCGAGCAGGCGCTCGGCACCTCGGCCGGGGTGGTGACCGCCCGCTCCGCCCGCACCGGCGCCGAGCGGTGGCGGCGCACCGACCTCGGGCCGGTACGGATCCTCGCCGTCCGGCCGGGCCGGGTGTACCTGCTGACCGAGCGGAACGATCTCGTCACCCTGGACCCGGCCACCGGTGCCGAGCGGTCGCGCTTCCCGATGGACATCGGCCGGGACGGGACCGGCTGGAGGCCCGGCCGGGCGTACGCGGGGGACGGCTACGTGGCCGTGGAGCGGGTCCGGCAGCGGGCCGGCCCGGACGACGACGACCAGGCGTACTTCCCGATGGCCGAGCCGGTGTTGCTCGCCGCGAGCTGACGCCCGGTAGGTGTTAAAAGGGGGCCCCTGTACAACGCCAGGCGTTA
>NZ_JBLROA010000113.1:0-9987 GCF_047921505.1 Micromonospora sp. SL1-18
GACCAACAGGCGGCGCCAGTTCTCTACCGCACCCATCCCGCACAGGCCCCCGACGAACACCGCGACCAGGGAAGCGAAACCCTTGAAGAGTTCCTCCCACCCATCGAGCTTCATCGAGTGGAGCACGTCGAGGGTGTCACCGTGCACGGCCAGCCGCTCCGCGGCCTTCGGCAGTCGGAGAAAATCCACCCAATCAGTATATGTCCACTGAGGATTCATAACCAAGTTCGTGAGCCTTCCTGGCTGGTCTGCGGGTCGCCGCAGCGCTTGTCGCCACCGCCGCCTGCTCCGACCAGGGCGGCACCGACCAACTTCCGGCCCCTGCAGCCGCGGCGGTTAAGACCGCGTTCCCGGGCTGGTATCGGCGTCCGGCGAGCCGACCCTGGCAGGACTGAGCCAGCAGCACCCTGCCCCCGGCACCGTCGCCACGGCGCCCGGCCCCTTCGACGACCGCTTCGACTTCGACGACCTGACCCTGAACCGCGAGACGGTCAGCGGATCGATCACGGTCACCAGCGACGTCAGCGCGATCCTGGAACTCCAGGTCGTTGCCGGACTCTACGACAGCAACGGACGGCTACTACACACCGGCCGGTTCGTCCACCACAACAACGAAGACGGACACGACCACCAGACACCAGAGGAACGGGAAGCCTTCAGCATCGCCATCCCCAGCAAACTCCGTGGCCAAGTGGTATCCGCCGCAGTCGGCGTCCCCGTCCTGGTCAACGAATAGCCCACCATCCGTGGTTGTTGTTGTTGGTTCCGACAAAGGCGTTCTTTGACTTCCTCCCCCCGCGAGCCATGCGGGTGGTTGGCGTTTCACCGGCCGCCCGACGGCGAGGTCTCCACGCCCTGTCCGCCAGCCCGGCGGCGAGGATGTTTTTGGCCGCGTTGACGTCGGCGTGGTCCTGGTGCCCGCAGGCGACGCATCGGAAGACCCACCCGCCGCATCACGGGCGATGCCGCCCTGTCGGGCGTACACGTGGTTGTGCTGACGATGTTCACCGACGAGCCCGACGTGTTCGCCGCTCTGCAAGCCGGGGCGACGGCTTCTCGTCAGGGACATCGAACCCGACGACCTCGTCGCCGCTGTACGCATCGCGGCGGGCGGTGAGGCGCTGCTGTTGCCCGCGGTCACCCCCACGGTCATCGCTCCGTGGCCTCGCCGAGCCCAGCTGGTCATCTTCGTCTACGAGACCGGCCTGGTCGCCGTGGGTGGATACTTCCAGCGGAGTACGCCGCCGCAGTAGCCGCGCGGGCGGCTGTCTCCAGCCGGCGGACGATCCCGGCCGTCCGATTGCGACAGCATCGCAGGCATGTCCATCACACTCGCTTCCTCGTCCGGCACGACTATCGGTGCCACCGGCACTCGCGCGCTACGTACGGCTGCCCTCGGTGCGTTCGGCTTCGACGTGTTTTACGTGGTCCATCGGCTGCTGCAAGGGCTCGGCCCGGACGGGGATACTCCCGCCGCTGTGGCCGCGTTCAATGTGGCGCACCGGTCGGCACTGGTGGCCAGCGAGGTCGCTGTCGGTGCGGCGTTGCTGGCGGCGATCGTGTTTGTCGCGGCCTTGGCCCCGGTCATACGAAGGGCTGGTCAGGACACGCTTGCCACTGCGGTCGCGATCAGCGGCGCGGTGTTCGTCACGCTCGGGTTCGTGTCCCAGGCCGCCGAGACCGCCCTCGTCGGCGCGGCCGACGCGGGCGACCTGTCAGCAGTGCTGGCCCTCAACCAGCTGCAAGGGCGCATGCCGGTCGTGTGGAGCATCACCGCGCTCACCGCCGCGGTTTCTCTCAGCGCACTTCGCACCGGGCTGCTGGCGAAATGGCTCGGCGTCGGCGGGCTCGTCGCGGCCGGCGTGTTCGCCCTGGGCTCGACCTTCAGCGTCCTCGGCCGGGGCGTCGAAGGCAACTCTTCCCTTTTCGGTGTCGGCCTATTCATCGTGTGGATGCTGCTGCTGGCGGTGTTCCTGTGGGGTGCCGCTGGCCGAGTAGCCGGGCCAGAATTCGAGCAGGAACAGCGTAGCCCGGAGCCGACAAGTACCAACCCCGTCCGCGGCCCTGGACTGGCCCGGAGGTGGCCGAACGATCAGGTGCGGCCTCCGAACGAAGCTTTCGTGCAACGCCAAGGCGATTGATTCAACCTGGTCACATCACCTCCACCTGCAGCCGCGCCCGCCAGCGAAAACGCCGGTGGGTGCGCTGCCATGTGCCCCGCAGACCGCCCGGCCGATCCTAGGCTCGGGGAGCACGGTGGGAGGCGTACGTGTGCGGACGTAGTCGGGGTGTCGCTCACGTACGGATGACCGTGCGCTGTGTGCTTCCTAACGTCACGAGGCATGAGATATTTACGGCTGTTTGTCGCGCTCGTTGCTGTTGCCGGGTCGTTCGCGGTATCCGGAGCGATCCCGACCAGCGGCGGCGCAAGTGTGCAGCTTTCCCCGATCGTCCGTGTGGACTCCGGCGTCCTGCACGGCAGCGTGTCAGCCCATCATCGCAGCTTCTCCGGCATCCCGTACGCGGCGCCACCGGTGGGTGCCAGGCGGTGGCGCCCGCCCTCGCCGCCCGCGCCGTGGGACTCGCCCCGGGCCGCCATCCAGCCCGGCCCGGTCTGCCCACAGTTGGGCGGCCCGACCGGTGCCACGATCGTCGGGGACGAGGACTGCTTGTACCTGAACGTCACCACGCCGGTCCACGGCGACGACCGGGCGCGACCGGTCCTCGTGTGGCTCCCGGGTGGCCGTTTCGTCTCTGGTGCAGGCAGCGACTACGACCCGACCCGCCTGGCCGTGACCGGTGGCATGGTGGTCGTGACGGTCAACTACCGGCTCGGCGCACTCGGGTTCCTCGACCTGCCCGCGCTGGCCGCCGACCCCGACGCCGGTAACTACGGGCTGGCCGACCAACGCGCCGCGCTCCACTGGGTGCGGCGGAACATCGCCGGCTTCGGCGGCAACCCCGACAACGTCACACTGGCCGGGCAGTCGGCCGGCGGGTACACCGTATGCGCACAGCTTGCCTCGCCCGCCGCGGCAGGCCTGTTCCAGAAAGCGATCATCCAGAGCAGCCCCTGCGGCAACGCGATGGTGACCAGGAAGGTGGCACAGACGCGGGGCAGGCAGGCCGCCCAGGACCTGGGCTGCACCACGCCGGCGACCGAAGCCGACTGCCTTCGCGCGATCTCGGCGGCCCGCCTGGTTGCCCTCGGCGCCGACCACATGCCGATCTCCGCCGGCCGGCTCGCGGATCTGCCCTGGCTACCGGTCGCGGACACGTCGGTGCTGCCGCGGCAACCGTTGGACGCGCTACGTCGAGGATCATCCGCACGCGTACCGATCCTGGCTGGCACGACCCGTGACGAAATGCGCCCCTTTGTTGCGCTGGAACACGACGCCCGTGGCCGTCCGGTGACCGTCGCCGACTACCCGGAGCTTCTCGCCGCGCAGTTCGGCCCTCGCGCAAACGCGGTACGGGCCCACTACCCGGCCGCCGGCTACCCGAGCCCGAGTGTCGCGCTGGCGACGGTACTCACCGACTGGGGCCAGATGTTGGGCGCCTGCCCGGTACTTCCGGCCAACCGAGCGGCCGCCGAACACGCCCCGGTGTACGCCTACGAGTTCGCCGAGGACAGCGGCACAAGCATCGCGGGGTTCCCGTTGGGCGCCCCGCACGCCGCCGAGCTGCCGTACCTGTTCGACGGCGCGTTCGACGGGCCGGGAGACCCGGCGCTGACCGCGCCGCAGCGGCACCTGTCCGAGCAGTTGATCCGATACTGGTCGAACTTTGCCGCCAGCGGCGACCCCAACGGCGCCGGCCTGCCGGCCTGGCCGAAGTATCGCGGCGACGGCCTCGTGCTGTCCATGACAGCCGGCAGCATCGAGTTGACCGACTTCGGCAAGGCACACAAGTGCGGTTTCTGGAACGGTTCGGCCTGAATCCACCTCCCTCGCGTCGGCCGGTCGCGTCCCGAGGCCGGCCGGCGCGCCAGGGTGTTGGTGGGAGGTACGTCCTGCGACGTACGGCGGGTGTCGTTGCACGACCGACGGCGGCAGCCTCCCCGCGGGCCATGCTCGGGGCAGAGGGCGAGCAGGAGCGAGCCCGAGACCGAGGGAGATCGTGATGTTGGCTTACGTGTACGCCCACCCTGGCCCGTGGTGGGGAGACGGGAACGGCCACTGGAACGGTGGAGCGGGCTGGTGGCTGATCTTCCCTGCCCTGTTCTGGCTCCTCGTGCTGTCGTCGCTCGGTTACCTGATCTACCGCAGGTCGCCGGCCCGGTCCGCGCGCAGCGCGGCCGAGCGGATTCTCGCCGAGCGCTTCGCACGCGGCGAGATCAGCGAGGAGGAGCTGAAGCAGCGCCGAGCCGTTCTGCGGCGATGAAAGACGTTCTCGGCGCGCACCTGGTCTGTCATGAGCAGTGAACCTACAACGACACCGCCCACACCCAGACTCTCATCGGGGTCGAGATCCACTGCCGGGACTGGCGTCACAGGCGCTCCACGTGCCCAGGCCGTACTGGTCGACAGCCCGGGCCCCGGTAGGTCGCCCGGGCTTCGCACGGGCCGGCAGGGGGTATCGAATCGGAACGACACGAGGGTGCGAAGGAGGATCATCATGGCAGGGACCCGGCAGATCCTGTTCATCCAGGGCGGCGGCGCGGGCGCGCACGACGAATGGGACGACAAGCTGTTCGACAGCCTGAGGCGGGAGCTCGGGGACGGGTACGAGGTCCGCTACCCGCGCATGCCCGACGAGGACGACCCGAGCTACGCCAGGTGGAGCGCGGCCATCCGGCGTGAGATGACCACCTTGAACGACGGCGCGGTCATCGCCGGCCATTCGGTGGGCGGGACGATTCTCATCAACACGCTCGCCGAGCGGCCACCGGAGCAGGAGCTCCGGGCGATCGTGCTGATCGCCGCTCCGTTCGTCGGCGCTGGCGGGTGGCCCGGCGACGAGTTCGAGCTGCCGCACGACCTCGGCGCGCGGCTGCCGCAAGGCGTGCCGGTGCACGTGTTCCATGGACTCCAGGATGAGACTGCCCCACCGTCGCACGCTGACCTGTACGCCCGCGCCATTCCGCAGGCACAACTGCACCGGCTGACCGGGCGCGATCACCAGCTGGACAATGACCTGAGCGAGGTGGCGAAGGCGATTAGCCCTGATGATCTCGGACCCGTCACCCAGGGATAGCGAGGTTTCCGTGCCCTCGACAGGTGCGTCTCGGTGCTCGGCCCCGTCGGGTAGGGGTCAGCGCCCACCGTGGCGAGCGCCCGGCCGGGCCCGGGCGGAGAAGGCCGCCGCACCGGATCGCGCCGGTGCGGATCGTGTCGAGGTGGTCGGCGTCGGCTTGCCGCCGCGTCGGCCGCGGCCGCCGTGGGCGGGCTGCGCCTCGTGCGGCGGCCCGGCGGGGCGCGGTACGGCCTGGGGGACCAGCGTCCGTTCCCCCGGGGCGAGTTCGCGTAGCAGAGCGTCACCCGGGCGCAGCCGGGTCGTAGTCGCCGTGATGCCCGCCTTGCGAGTCAATTCCCGCACCTCGGGCACCTGCCCGTCGGTCATCAGCGTGACGACGGTCCCGGCCGCGCCGGCCCGGGCGGTACGGCCCGAGCGGTGCAGGTACGCCTTGTGCTCCACCGGCGGGTCGGCGTGCACGACGAGGGCCACGTCGTCGATGTGGATGCCGCGGGCGGCGATGTCGGTGGCGACCAGCGTGCGTACCTCCCCGTCGGAGAACGCCCGCAGGTTCCTGGTGCGCGCGGCCTGGGCCAGGTTGCCATGCAGTTCGACGGCGGTCACACCGGCCGCGACCAGCCGGCGGGCGAGGGTTTTCGCGCCCCGCTTGGTACGCGTGAACACCACGGTGCGGCCCGGCGCGGCGGTCAGCTCGACCAGCACGGCGAACCGGTCGTCGGCGTGGACGTGCAGGACGTGGTGCGCCATCGCGGCGACCGGCGACAGCGTCGAGTCGACGCTGTGCACGACCGGATCGGTGAGGAACCGCCGCACCAGGACATCGACGCCGGCGTCCAGGGTGGCGGAGAACAGCAGACGCTGCCCGCCGCGCGGGGTCTGCTCCAACAGCCGCCGTACGGTGGGCAGGAAGCCGAGGTCGGCCATGTGGTCGGCCTCGTCGAGCACGGTGATCTCGACGGCGTCCAGGTGCGCGTTGCCGGCCTCGACATGGTCGGCGAGCCGGCCCGGGCAGGCCACCAGGACGTCGACCCCGGCGCGCAGCCCGGCGATCTGAGGTCGGGCGGCGACGCCACCGAAGATGGTCATCGTGCGTAGCGACAGCGCCTGCGCCAGCGGCGCCATCACGCTGTCGATCTGAGTGGCCAGCTCACGAGTGGGTACGAGGATCAGCGCCCGCGGGCGCCCGGCCCGCCGAGGCGCGGCGGTGGCGGCTAGGCGGGTCAGCACCGCCAGTACAAAGGCATAGGTCTTACCCGAACCGGTGCGGCCCCGGCCGAGCACGTCCCGTCCGGCGAGCGCGTCGGGCAGTGTCGCGGCCTGGATCGGGAACGGCCGCTCTACCCCGGTCGCGGCCAGCACGCGGTTCAGCGCGTCGGGCACGCCGAGGTCGGCGAAGCTGAGGGCGTTGGACGAGGTGGTCTGGCGTGGGCGGCGTGCCGCCATGAAGGCTCCGAACGTCGAAGGGACGTCCCGCCCGGCGCTGACCGTTTCGGCCGCGACGCGTGGCGTGGGACATCGTACCCGGCCGCCATGCTGGGCGGGCCGTGCTGTCAGTCTACTCGAACCCGCTGCCGGGTCCCGCTGCCAGCCGACAGGCGGCGGACGAGCATCGGCGTCGGCCGATCAGAGCGCCACGACCTGCCACCTGCTCTGTTCGTCCATCCATGCCCGGGCCAGGATCTCCGCCGACTGTCGGCCCGGGCACTGGTGGATCTTCGACCGACCAGCGTCGCCGCCGGCTCGGGCCTCGACCTCCCACGACTCGCCGTCGGTGCGGATGTACACGTCGCGACGCCCTCGCACAGTGCGGTTGCCGTTCCACCAGTGACGCTCGGTTTTCACCCCCCGACCGTATAGCATCAGATCCGAGTATGGAACGTTGGCGATCTTGGTAACCTCCGACGTCGACGAGGTGACCAAGCACCCGCGGCACTCCCGTCGCCCGCCGGCGAGGGCCGAGGAGAGCGCGGGCGCTGAATACCAGATCCTCCGCTTGCGCGGAGGTCCCGAATCGAACGGAATAGCAGGAAGCGCCCGCATAGCCTCGGCTGTCGCCGCTTACTCAGGGATCAGCTCACTGAGCCGACCCAGCGTATACGCCTCCGATCCGTCCGGCAGGTCCTCGGGCGCCTCGATTCCGATGAACGTGATCGGCTCGTCCGGCAACCGGCCGTTCCACATCATCACCTCGGCCCGTGCGCGCCACCGGTCGACAAGGTAGGACATCGTCAGGTAACGCCGCTCCACCAGCGCTCGTACCCGGTCGGCCGTGGTGAACGTGTTGTCCTCCACCCGGTTGAACGACGGCATCCCCCGCAGATACAGGTGCAGCCACACAGCCTGCCAGCCACGCTCGCCCCTGGCGAACACCACCGGCAGCGCGACCCGGCCCTGGCCGCGCAGGTGCGAACGCGCCCGCACGGTCCGCGCGTCGAACGGCGCGCCGCGCTGGTCCCGCGTCCGGGTCTGGTACCCGAACATCGACTCGGCGACCTCATCGAACGACCCGCCCGCATAGATGTAGACCTGCGGAACCACATACTGCCCGCGGACCGTCAGGGGCACGTCGATAAACTCGGTCGCACCATTCGTCGCGTCGGTGATGTCGCCGGAGTGCACCACGCCGTCGTGGTGGTAGTTCGTCCAGGACACCTGACCCGCGGCGTGGAACTCGTCATCGAGCAGCAGCACCGACAGGTCGTAGTCGGTGCGACGATTGGTCTGCCGCCAGTACGTGAAGAAACGCAGCAGCTCACCGGATACCGACGCCCGCGAGCCCCTCGGCAGCACCGCGAATCCGCCTTCGGCCGCCTTGCCAGACAGCGGCAGCGCGACATCGAGCACCTCCGGGTCCACCACCAGCGGTCGCTGCGACTCCGGCAGCCGGGCGCTGATTTCCGCGTCGAGCAGCGACGACAACTCGGCCACCAACCCGGCTGGCAGTGGTCGCCGCTCGTCCGGCCCGACCCACGCGCGCCGCGAGCGGCCCACGTACATCCGGGCAGACGCGGGCGTCAGCCGGTTACCGACATGCTCCCGCAGCGAACAGAGCACCCGGCCCGACGCCGAGCCGAGCGCACCGGTGACTGCTTCGACCACAACGGCCCGCTCCGACGCCGACGCCAGCCGCAGCAGCCGGTCCGCCGACCGCAGAAGCAGACCCGGCGCAGCCGACAGCACCGACGCGGCCGGACCGATGGCTCCGGCGCGGATCGCCGCCTCCGCACGGCCAGCGAGGTTACGCACCCGGCGCTCGCCACGCGCGACCGCGAACACCTCCTGCGCGTGCGGCCACTGGTTGTACTCGTGTGGATGCAGCCGCTCCCCGAGCCGCTTCCACCGTTCCGCGTAGCGCACGACGTCACCGAGCTTGTCCGGGCTCGCACCGACGACCTTGTTCAGCGCGGCCAGCAGCACCCGCCGCTCCGGGCGCCGGAAGGCACGAAATCGCGTGGGTGTCACGAGCGAGACGTCCCCGCCGGAGACCTGGCAGGCAAGGCGCAGCACGTCGGTCGTCGTGTCCACGGCGACCAGCGGCCGCCCGAGGACGAGCTGGATCCCGTTGAGCACGGCACGGTTCTCCCGCACCGGGATCTCGGCCGGCTGTGTGCCGTCCACGCAGGCGACCGCGAGTTCGCTGAGTATCGCGAGGTCCGCCTCGCCGTGTGGCGTCGAGCTACCGGCCAGGGCGAGATAAAGCCGCGTTGCCTCCACGTCGGCGGCGTCGCCGAGACGCAGCAAAGTCACCCGGTCACCGGCTGCGGTGATCAGGTCGTCGTGCGCGGCCAATAGCTCGGCATAGGTGTGCTGGTAGGTGCCGTATGCCGGCAGGTCGAGCAAATTCACCCCGCCCGAGGCGACGGCGTCCCGCAGCTGCGCGTCGGTCACGGTGCCCCCGCCGGTGAGTACGGCCGCCCGTAGCCGGTCCGTCCAGAACTCGATGGTGTCCGGCACGTCGTCTGGGAAGCCGATGAAATAGGCGTTGTGCTGGTCATGGTCGCCGACCAGTTCGCGCACCGCCGAGACGACCGTGGCGGCGAGGTCCAACGCCGGCCTGGGGGCCAGGGCGCCGATGTGCTCCAGCAGAGACTGCGACACCGAGAACCCGACATCGAGCAGCGCCGCATCCAGTTGCCGAGCCACCGACGTGCCGTCGCCAGCCGCGTCAGTGCTAGCCGGCACGCGCAGCGTCTTCTGGATGATCATCTTCTCGAGCATGTGGTCCCGGCGGGAGGGCCGCCAAGGCCCGAGCGTCGTCTAGCCCGGCTGGTTCTGCTGTTCGATGTATTGGTGGAGGGCTGACCGGGGGTGCGTCTGCGAGGGAGCCGGCGAAGTAGGAGCCGGACCACAGGCGGGCGTCGCGCCAGAAGTGGTGGCGGATGTTGGGGTAGTCGCGGCGTAGGTAGCGGGAGGACACGCCCTTGAGGGAGTTGACCAGTTTGGACAGGGTCACCTTGGGTGGGAAGTTCACCAGTAGGTGGACGTGGTTGTCTGCGCCGTTGAACTCGACCAGCTCGCATTCGAACTGTTCGCATACCTGGCGCATTACCTGTTCGAGGTAGTGCAGGTGTTCGTCGGTGAAGACTCGTGCTTGGTGCTTCGTGATGAAGACCAAGTGGGCGTGGAGCAGGAAAGTGCAATGTCTGCCGGTGCGAACCGGGTAATCGGTGGCCAATAGAACAGGTGTATGATGTGGGGCGTGAAGGCGGACCTGGGTCGGAAGTACCGGCTGTATCCCACCGAGGAGCAGGCGGATCGGCTGGCCTCGTGGGGGCACACGTGCCGCTGGCT
>NZ_JBLROA010000114.1:0-9961 GCF_047921505.1 Micromonospora sp. SL1-18
GTCCCCATAGTACATGGAAATGTCCGACTATGATTGCCGATAAAACCCGGATCTGTTGCCAACCCTCACCGCCTGAGCGTTGCCGCGGGAGCGGCCGCCGACAGGATGGCGGCCAGGAGGACCAGGCTCGCGCCGATGCTCAGGGTGCGCTGGAGAACCGCGACGGTGACATATTCGACGGTCGCGTAGTCGCCGGGTCGGATGACGGCCATCGGCAGCTTCCAGCAACTCAAGGCGAAGAGCGATCCCGACGCTACGAAGGCCAGCATCATCGGAAGCCACCGCGGCAGTCCAGCGGGACGGCGGCGGGTGAGCGCCCAGACGCTCCCGGCGCCGACCAGTGCCCACAGACCCGCGCTGCTGTTCAACAACCGCCCGGTATATCTGTGGGCGGACTGCTGGCGTCGGCTCCGCAGCAGATCCGGCGAGCGTCGCCGACATCCTGATGGTCGTATCGCACGACGGGCGAGGTCTGTTCGACCCGTTCACGGGCGCGAAGATCGCCCGCGATCTCATGATCTGACGCTGGCGTCACGCCTGACTGTGGCCGACGGCAGAGGGACTGACTGAGGTTGCCGCATCGAGCGGTCGGCGGCAGATCGGTGCACGCAATCTTGCTGAGTGCCGGATCGTTGGGCCGGCCACAGTCGGCGCTGGTACATGGTCAACTGTTTTCGGTGTTGAGGGCCGCGATCAGGTCGGCAGCGGCAGTGCTACGCGGCCGGTCGCTGACCTGGCCGTCGCCGATCTCGACGATTCGCCACCTGCCATCATCGCGCAATGCGAGATCCGCAGTCACGAACGGCAGGTCCAAGGCGCGCATCGAAGCTTCCACGGCCGTCAGGTCGAGTTTTGTGGGTGGCTGCTGCTCTGGGGTATCGGGGTGCGTGGTGACCAGGCGGCAGGAAGCCTCGACCCACCAGGTCCTCACCTCCGCCCCGACGAACGACTCGAACTGGCGCAGCACAAAGCCGCCGGCGTAGTCGTCACCGCGCAACTGTCGAAACCGGCTGGCCACCCGCCATGCCGCGTCGCGATCGGCCACGTCCGGAATGAACGACGCCTCATGCCAGTAGTGCTTCACCGACTTGGTGTAGTCACGCAGCACTGCCGGGCCGGCGCCGAGGGCCGCGTATCCACCCGGGCCTGCTCAGCCGTGGCCGCCCGGCATCACTGGCCCCGCGCAGTAACGGGTGCGCAGGCGGCAACCGTGCCTCATCGCGGCAGGTGAGGACAGCGGTGGCTTGGGTGGGTGGCCAGCTGGGGCGTAGCGCCTCGCATCAGGTTGCGTTCAGCTCAGGGTCGGCCCCGGCCCATTCCACGACGACATTTGTCCAAGACTGATGGTCAGCAGCCCATGCATCATCCCTTGCATGAGTGAGTACGACGTTGAGCACTCGCATGGGATGCGTGTTGTCCACGACGGCCTGCGGCAGGCGTCGCCGCTGTTGCTCATCCACGGATCGGGGTTCTCGGGCGCCTCCTGGAGCCCGGTGGTGCCGGCACTGGCCGCTCACCATCACGTCATCCGGGTCGACCTCCCGGGCTGCGGCCAATCCCCGCCCGCGCTGTCATACGACGTGCCGGTGCAGGCGGGCCGGGTGGTGGCGATGCTCGACGACCTCGGCCTTCGTCGGGTCGCCACGGTCGGGCACTCCAGCGGCGGGTACGTCGCCACCGCGCTTGCCGAACAGCGCCCCGACCTGGTGAGATCGCTCGCCCTGATCAGCACCGGCCCGAGTCCCGATGCGCTCCTTCCGCAGCCGTTCATTCTTCGAGTCCTGTTGGGCCCGCCTTTTGGCCCGCTTGTCTGGTCGAGGCGTTCGGACGCGATGATCCGCAAGGAATCAGGGCGACGACCGCTCGACCGGTGGACGTCCCGGACGACGCGATCGCCGATCTCAAGGGCATCACCTACCGCGCGTTCAGGACGGTGCTGCGCCGGAACGGCGCGTACATTGCCGAGCGGAGTGTGCCCGAGCGTCTCGCCGCCCTCGATGTCCCCGTGCTGGTGATCTTCGGTACTGCCGACCCGCGCTGGGAGCCGTCGTCGGCACACCAGTACGATGCGGTGCCGAACGCGTGGGTCGAGCTGCTGCCCGGCGTCGGGCACATACCCATGCTCGAGGCCCCCGAGATGACCAGCGAACTGCTGCTGGGCTTCACGGCAACGGCCGCTGACACCCCGCCCGTGATCCCTCAGGCATAGACTGGTCACGTGCTGTCGACCGGGACACCACCCGACTGGGCGTCGGTGGAGATCGCAGTCCCGCGCCCGTCAGCTCGGCTGCCGGGGACCAGCATGGCCGGGTTCCGCCAAGATGCCCCCGCACTCGAGGACATCACCATGGTCGCGCACCCAGCCGTCACCCTGCTCATCGACCTGAGCGAGGGAGAAGGCCTCGTCTGCGACACCCCTGGCCGGCACGAGCGCGGCAGTGTCGTGATCGGGCTCCTCCCCGGCAATCTTCGGGCAACTGGCCGCGGGGTCGGCGAGTGCCTCCAGATCCGGCTGGAGCCGGCCGCGGCGGCTGCGGTGCTCGGCGCATCGACCGAACTCAGCGGGACGGTGGTATCCCTCGAAGATGTCTGGGGCCGCGACGCCGGGCGAGCCGAGGACAGGCTGCGCGCCGCCGCGTCATGGGACGAACGGTTCACGATCGCGGTGGAAATCCTCGGCCGACGGCTGGGCGCCCGCCCACCGGTCGATCCGGAAGTCGCCTACACCTGGCGGCGGACGCTCACCAGCCGAGGGCGGGTGCGGGTCGACGGCCTGGCGGACCAGGTCGGCTGGAGCCGCAAGCGCCTGTGGTCCCGCTTCCGGTCCCAGCTCGGCATCACACCCAAACGCGCCGCCCAACTGGTGCGGTTCGACCACGCCGCTCACCTTCTCGCGACGGGCTACGCCGCCGCCAGCGTTGCCACCGAGAGCGGCTACGTCGACCAGTCCCACCTCCACCGCGAGGTCAAGGCGTTCACCGGGCTTACGCCCACGGCCGTGGCCGTCGCGCCGTGGCTCGCGATTGACGACGTTGCGTGGCCGGCTTCACCGCCAACCCGGAGCCCTGTGACAGGTAGCGACCGCATCCCAGGCCTTCGTTGAACAGCCTGCCTGAGGCGATGCGGCTCCCACGCGCCGCGCAGATTGAGAATACCCGCCGCGTCAGGGCGGACTTCGCCGGCGGCCGCTGCAATAGCGACCGCAAGGCACACTCTCATCGGCACGACCGTAAGTTGAGCCGTGCGCCTGCTGCTTACCGTGCGTGATACCCAGTCGGCGGCATGAGCGCGCACCGATCAAGCAGCCTGACGCGGTGCCGCGCCCGATCGGCGGCAGGCCGTAAGTCCTCGACGGCGGCTGCTGGCGCTCCACTTGGGCCGGAATCTCGAGGACGGGAAAACATCGCCCAGATGACGGCAAATCTTCGCACTCGCCTTGTGACCGGGCGCTCGGCGTCACGCGTCACGTCAGCGACGCAGCCGGCCGTCGACCTCGACGACGAAGGTCTGCCGCTCACCGTCGTAGTCCTGCGGCTCGGCGATCGAGCCGGAGTACACGGGGTGAGAGCGCCCGTGGGTCCACACACGACAGCACCGAGCCGACCGACCCCCGTCAAGTTCGTAGAGCCCGTATGGGTGGACACCAAGTCCGGCGGAGCCCTCGTCGCCGCGGTCGTGCCGGTGGTTTCCCCTGGTGCAGTACGGGGTCTCGAACGGGCCGCGGACGCCTCACCGTCGCTACGGTTGAGGCGTCCGCGATCGAGTGCTCAGTCGGCCGCCATCGCGAAGATGTGCATCGTCGTCTTGTCGTTGGTGGCGTTGGGCAGGGTGATGGTCTTCACGGTCTTGCTGGGATCGATCGGTACGGTTGTCGCGTACACGTAGGTGGTGCCGTACAGGGGCCCGTTTTTGCCGTTACGGTAGGGAATCGTGGCCACAGTGATGTTGCTGGAGCCGGGTCCGCGCTGCCAGGCCGCGAACGTGACGTTCTTGGTCGTTGAGGTCCCGTCGGTGTAGGTGATCACGACTGATCCGGAGGCTGCGCCGTTGGCCGAGGCCCCGAGGAAGCCGAGGGTGGTGGCGCCGGGCGAAGGCTCCATCAGGATGATCTGGCCCTCGGCTATCACGTTGTCGGGCTGGCACGGCGAGGAGTCTGGCCATCTGAATGTCAGCCCTGCTGCCTCGACCGTGCCGCCGGGGGTGAGGCCTGCCGCGGCGAGGGCGTCGGCCGAGTAGCTGGTGTGGGAGCCGCTGAAGTCTCCGCAAGCTGGGTCGCTGTCGGGGGAGATCCCCACGTTGTCGAATGCCTGGGCGAGGGAGTCGTAGGTCGGCCGACCCGGTGGCGTTGGCGGCTCACCGTCCCAGGAGGGCGGTGCCTGGGTGGGATCGGTACCCCAGTCCGTGGGTTCGCCGCCGAGCGTGAAGTCGACCGTGCCGCCCTTGGCGAGCCGGCTCCACGGGATCCATGGACTCTCCCACTTCTCGCCGGTGACCTGCAGACTCTTCACGTACGGGTGGTCCGTCGCCGCGTTGCGCCCGAGGATGCGGAGCACGTGTCCGTGTTCCATGTCCACGGTGGCCTCGGGGAACACCGGGCTGCCGACCACGACGCCGCTCACCCCTGGGATCGCCGGGAACAAACCGAGCGCCGACAGGACATACCACGAGGAGGTGGCGCCGGCGTCGTCATTGCCGGGCAGACCGTTCGGCTGGGGCGAGAAGGCTTCTTGCTGGATCCTGCGGGCGACCTGCTGCGCCTTGGCCGGAGCGCCGGCGAAGGCGTACTCCCACGGCGAGTTATGGTTCTGTTCGTTGCCGATCCACATGTACGGCCGGTTGGGTCCGACGTTGAGGTGGGTGAAGAAGTCGTCCAGCCGGGCGAGCGTCTTGTCGACGCCTCCGAGCTTGGCGAATAGTCCGGAGTAGTCGAAGGGCACCATCCAGGTATATTGGGCGGCGTTGCCCTCGACCAACCCGCAGCATTTGTTGCCGGGGTCGAACGTGGCCGGGAAGTTGCCCGTGGCGTCGCGCGGTTCGACATATCCGGTCGCGTCGTTGAAGGTGTTCTTCCAGTTCATGGCGCGTGCCAGGTATTTATCGTGCCTGGCGGAGTCGCCGAGTGCCTCGGCGAACATCGCGAGCGCGAAGTCGTCGGTGGCGTATTCGAGCGTGATCGAGGGCTTGTTCGGGATGTAGCCCAGTTGGAGCCAGTCGGTCAGGTGCTCGCGTACGTCATGCGGTCCTGATTTGGTGCCAGGCATTGACGCGGCGAGGTCGAGCGCGTGCAGCGCGGCCTTCGTGTCGAAGTCGGTGGCGCCGAAGGCGTAGGCATTCGCGACGTAAGCGGGTGGTGAGTCTCCCACCATGCCGTTGGAGTTGCGGTTGGCCTGCTGCCAGCGCGGCATGCCGCCGCCACCTTGGAGCGCGTTGTCGACCATCGACCGGATGATGTCGCTCGCCTCGTCCGGGGTGATCATCGCGCGCAGGCTGATGAAGGTCCGGTACTGATCCCAGCCGGGGATGTTGTGGTACTGGTGGCGCCCGGACGGGACTGTGTGGATCTCGTCGTCGAAGCCGATGTACTCCCCGTTGACGTCCTCGAATATGTTCGGGTGGAAGAACGTGTGGTACAGCGCCGTGTAGAACTTGGTCAGCTCGGCGCCACTTCCACCAGAGACGCGAATGTGGCCGAGGGCGTCGTTCCATGCTTTGTCGGCTTTGTTCCGTGCCGCAGGGAGACTCCAGCCGGGGTTCTCGGTACGGAGGTTGAGCAGGGCGTTCTCGACGCTCACGTAGGAAATGGCCGGCTTGACCCTGACCCGCTGGGCGTCGGGCTCATGGCCGCTGGTGTCGAACGTGAGAAAAGCGCCGGTGTGAGCATTCTTTGCGGAGCTGGATCCCGGCTGCAGTGTGTTCTCGTCCCACGTGCCGTAGGCCTTGAACGGCCGGTCGAATTGGACGGCGAAATAGATTGTGTAGCGTTCGTTGCCACAGCCTACTTTGCTTACCGCGGAGCCCGTCACCAGTTGGTGCTTGACGTCGATGGTGACGTCGGTGCTGGTGGTTCCGTTGACGCTGCCGCCCGCGTTGACGATCAGACTGGAGTCGGACTGGTCGGGGAACGTGAACTCGCCGCTTCCGGTGCGCGGCGTGGCCGCCAGTTTGACGTCGATTCCGCTGTCCAGGCCGACACGGTAATAGCCTGGGTGGGCTTCCTCGTTATCGTGGGAAAAGGTCGAGCGGAATGCTGTGGGACTGGCCGGTGGTGATGAGGTAACTGGCCCGTTGACCGGCATGATCGGCACGTCTTGGTAGGCCGTGCAGCCTCGCCCGCTGAAGTGGGTCAGGCTGAAACCCTTGATCGTGCGGTCCGGATACCAGTAGCCACCAGGGATGTTGTGCTCTGCGGTGTCGGGACTCCAGGCGAGCATTCCGGCTGGGTAGGTGGCGCCGGGGAAAACGTCTCCAGCGTCGAAGTTGCCCCCATAGCCGGTGTCCGGCGCCGGGTCGGTCCCGATGAAGGGGTTCACGTAGCTCGTGGGCGGGTCGTTGGCAGCGCTGATCTCACTGGCTGAGGTCGTTCCTGCCGTTGGCAGGACCAGCGCGGCTGCGACAGGCACAGTCAGCAAGGCATGAAGTGTCGATATCTTCGGCATCATTGTCTCCCGTTGCCGGCTGATTGGATCGTCATCATCTTCACGAGCCGAGGGCGACGGCGAAGATGTGCATTGTCGTCTTGCCGTTGGTGGCGTTGGGCAGGGTGATGGTCTTCACGGTCTTGCTGGGGTCGATCGGCACGGTGGTCGCGTACACATAGGTGGTGCCGTCCAGGCGTCCGCTTTTGCCGTTGCGGTAGGGAATCGTGGCCGCAGTGATGTTGCTGGAGCTGGGTCCGCGCTGCCAGGCCTCGAACGTGATGTCTTTGGTCGTGGAGGTCCCGTTGGTGTAGGTGATCACGACTGGCCCGGAAGTCGCTCCGTTGGCCGAGGCGCCGAGGAAGCCGAGGATGGTGGCGCCGGGCGAAGGCTCCATCAGGATGATCTGCCCCTCGGCTATCACGTTGTCGGGCTGACCCGGTGAGGAGTCTGGCCACCTGAAAGTCAGTCCTGCTGCCGTGACCGGTCCGCCGGGGGTGAGGCCCGCCGCGGCGAGGGCGTCGGCGGAGTAGCTGGTATGGGAGCCGCTGAAGTCCCCGGAAGCAGGGTCGCTGTCGGGGGAGATACCCACGTTGTTGAAGGCCTGGGTAAGGGTCGCGACAAGCGATAGCGGGACGGGGCCTGTTGTCGAAACCGGGTTGCCGGCCTGGGTGAAGGTGGCATTGACGGTGAGCCCGCCCGGCGGCGTGTCGGTGCGGGGCGGGGCGGTCACGGTCCAGGTGCTGGTGGCTGTCGACCCGGGTGGGAGCGTGGAGAAGGTGGTCGGGCCGGCCGCCTGGATGTCCCAAACACTGCTTGCCTCAAGGCTCAGCACGACGTTGGTGAACGTCATCGCGGCCACGGGGTCTGTCGTCGACTGGGGTTGAGGTGTGTCGAAGAACGTCGACGCGGGTGGCTGGTCAGATCGAATTCGAGCGGTTGCGGTGCCGAGCGTGGGGTGGGTAACGGTGACCGTGATGCTGCCGGGCTGGTCGAGAAGGCTGCGAACCCATATCCCACCGACGCCCCCGTTGGCCTCGAACGGGAACCGGCCATTCGCCAGAGTGGCAATCACCTCGATCTGACCCCCGAGCGGGACCACGTCGGAGTCAGCAGAGGGCTGGAAGGTGAGGACTTGGCCGAGCCACACCGCAGGGCCGGTCACGGAGACGGTGACGTCGCCGGTGGGGTACGGGCGGGGGTTGCCGTAGCGGTCGACGGAGCGGAACGCGACCCTGGTGGCGTCGCAGCCGTCCGCGACCAGGCTGGTGTCGTCGACGTAGAGGGCTAGGCGGTCCCCGGAGTGGTCGGCGGAGAACGAGCGAGACAACACCCGGCGTGAGCCGACGTAGCCGTCCAGGCGCAGCTCCGGCAGCGCGGCGGCGTCGAAACCGGTGGTGCTCAGGTAGAAGGGGGCGTGTGCCAGGTGGGGGTAGCCCTGGTCCGCTCCCGCGGGGGTCGAGGCGGCGTTAGGGGTGAGGGTCGTGTAGTGGGCGCCGTCGAGGTAGGCCTCTAGCCGGTCGCAGTTGGACCAGATCATCGCGTTGGCGCCGAGCGTGGTGACGGGCGAGGTCGGGCCGAAGTCCCAGAAGAAGGCTGGCTCGATGACCGTCCGCACCGACGGGTCCACCTGCGCCAGATATGGGGCGGCCCCGGGCTTGGGCACCCGGAATGTGTCGACCACCCCCGGCCACTTGATTTTCTGGTAAATATTGCCGCGGGGAGAGTCGTAGTCGGCGAAACACCAGGCCAGCACCCCACAGATGGCGTCCCTTGAAGCGGCGATGTTGTGGACTTGGGCGTGCATGCGCGCCTGCATGGCCAGGGTGGCCTGATTGTCGATCCAGCGGTAGTAGGGCGCACCGGAGAGTGCCCCCACCGACTCGGTCACCAGGTAGGGCACGCCGGGGTATGGCGGCACGTTCACGCCCGGCTGGCCGTTGGCGGGGTCCAGGTAGGCGTTGCCTTGGCGGCCGTTGTAGGCGTCCCGCGCCATCACGTCGAAGACGAAATCCTCGGTGGTCTTGTAGCTGGTCCCCGAGGTGGGGCGAGATCCATCGAGGGAATTGGCCAGGTCCTTGGCCTGGGTGTACAGGCTTACGTATTGGTGGGACGCCTCGTTGGGCTTGACTCCCCAGATGATCACCGAGGGGCGGCTGCGGTCACGTACGACCATGGCGTGCACGTCCTGCAGCATCAGGTCCTGCCAGGCGGAGTCACCGACGTACTGCCACCCCGGCGTCTCCTCCCAAAGCATGATCCCGAGCTCATCACACGCGTCCAGGAACGCCGGGTCCTGCGGGTAGTGGGACATCCGGACCATGTTGCAATTGAGCTTCTTGAGCAACTCGGCGTCGTGACGCTGCACCCTGGCCGGCATCGCCATGCCGGTGTACGGGTAGATCTGATGACGGTTGAGGCCGAAGAGCTTGAAACGCTTGCCGTTGAGGAAGAACCCGTCGGGGGTGAACTCGGCTTTGCGGAAGCCGATGCGGCGGGAGAAGTCGTGCAGGGGCTGGCTACCCATGTAAACCGTGGCGACCACTTGGTAGAGGTTCGGGTTCTCGGGGTCCCACAGCCGCACCGACCCGAACCCGTCCAGCGTGACCGACACCGTCGCCTGCCCTGGTCGGGAGAGTGAGACCGGCGTGGAGGTCCTCGCCAGTGGGCGGCCCCGATCGAGCAGCTCCACCACGACCTTGAGCGGAGAGGACGGGGTTACTGCGGAATCGATCGTGCACTGCACGTCGACATGCGGCGAGCTGGTAAGCACATCGACAGGTTTGGCGAAGACGTCGCTGACGAAGACCTGAGGAACGAAGCGCAGCGATACGTCGCGGTAGAGACCCCCAGGCCCGAAGAGATCGAGCGATTCCGGCCCCTTGGGGCTCCCCTCCGGTGGGACGCTCTGCCAGGTGGAGTCGAGGTTGACCGCCAGGACGTTGTCCTCGGCGACGAGGTAGTCGGTGAGCTCGTAGCTAGACGGCAGATATCCGCCTTGGTGCTTGGCGAGGGTATGGCCGTTAATCGTGGGTGTGATGCTCGTGAGCGCGCCCGCGAAATCCACAAACGCCCGCATCTTCTGGGCCTGCGGGGGCAAGTGGAAGTGCCGGCGGTAGATCCAGACCTTCGCCCAGGAGGCAGGGTCCCACTCGCGCCACGACAGCGGGGTGACACAGTGCGGGATGCCCACTCTGTTGAAGCCGGAGTCGTCGAAGCCGGGCTGGCTGCTCCCCGGAACCCAGGGCCCCCCGAAGAGCCAGTCGGCGTTGAGTGACAGGACCAAGCTCGCCGGCCCTGCGACTCCGCCCGGCACTGCGATGTTA
>NZ_JBLROA010000115.1:0-9942 GCF_047921505.1 Micromonospora sp. SL1-18
GCCCCTATCCGCCCATGTCGTCCGCGCGGACAACTTGGTCTCATAAGCCCTCCGTCGCCGTGCCTGTTGCGCGCGAGGAGCTCCGCTCAGCCCAACTGTGCCGCGTCCGGGCCCTCGCCCCAGATGTTCATGATCGTCCAGCGTGTTAGCCCGTAGATCAGCGTCCAGCCGACCGGTGTCAGGTAGGACACGACGATGACGAATGCCGCGACGGTGCCGGCGCGGATCCGATCCCGCAGTGCCTGCTCTCCCTCGCCCCTCAGCGCGCGCCGGCCCCGCCAGGCAAGAAGTGCCGCGAACAGCGGGGCCAGCCAGGCCACCGCCATGGCGAGCAAGGTGAACCAGGCGAACGGATGAGCCAGCGAGCCGCGTACCGATTGCCCCTCACCCAGCGGCGCGTACACCATGTCGTACACGCTGTTGCTGGTCCCGCCGGCCGGCCCGCCTAGGAGCCCGAAGAGGAAGAAGAAAACCGCGAGCCCGAAAGCCCACACCAGGGCCAGTTGCGTCCGCCACAGTCCGTTCGTCATCAGTCCAGCACCCAGTTCAGCAGCAGCCGCCCCGGCGGCAGCAGTGTGAAGACGAGGAAGGCCAGCGTGAGCCCGGCCGCCGCGAACAGCGAGCGCCGCAACGCGTCGGACATCTCTCGACGCTGCCTGGCCAACGAGGTGAACGACATCAGCAGGAAGAGGACCGCGGTCATCGGCCCCACGATCGTGATGACCATGGCTGGAATCAGCAGCACCAACAACGGCCCGCCGAATACATCGCTGGGCGCCTGACATCCGGTCGCCTGCGAGCAGTGATCGGTCCCGTGGAAGGTGAACTTCAGGAGGTAGGGGACGACCGCGCCGACCAGATAGAGCGCCACCATCGAAAGTTGCGCGACCACGAGAAACCGCGCCGCGACGAAACGGGACCCCGGCTGTGACACGCCCGAAGCATACGGTCCGTGGATCTTCAGAGCCAGTCCGAGCGTACAAGGTCAGGTTGCTGCTTTCGGGCGCTCGCGAGAGGTCAGCGGGGAAGCCGGTCGAGCTGGTCTGGGTGACGAAGGGCGATCCACCGCATCTGTGGCGGGAACGGTCAGGCCTGGGCCTCCCAAGGAGGCCCAGGCCTGGCGCTGCGACGACGTCAGCCGTTACACATCAGCTGGGCGCCGGCCCAGTCCGCGTTGTCGTGGCCGTTTCCATCCCCAGCGTCGCCGACCTGAAGGGTGAGCTGCTGCACGCCGGTGACATCCGCCGTCAGATGCTTGGCCGCGGCGGTGCCGGTCATGACGCCGGTGCTGGCCACGGTCTTGCCGTCGGCGAGCACGGTGAAGGTGACCGTGCCCTTCCCTCCGGCCGAGTCGTCTACGCCGACGTCGGTGCTGAAGGAGGTGCACCTCCCGCCGAGGTCGAGCACCACGCTGCTGATTGCATTGGTGCCCAGACCCTTGGCGTACGTCACTCCGCGGATCGTGATTGGCGTACCGTCGCCGGCGCCGTTGCCCCCGACGTTCGTGTCGCGCTCGACCGGACCGTAGCCGTTGGTCGCGGACACGAAGGGCAGGTCGCTGACATAGACCAGACCGCGCTGCCGCAGCGTGATCGGGTACGTCGACCCGGTCCGCGAGGCAGTGTCGCCCTGGTGGTATGCGACTAGGGCTGCGAGGGCGTAGGCACCGCCGGCGGCGTCGTCGCCGACGTTGACTCGCCAGCTCAACGGTGCCGATTCACCGCTGGCGAGGGTGGCCGGAGCCTGATCGATCGGCGTGGCGGTCCAGCCGCTGGGCACATCAAGCGTGGCGTCGACCTCGGTCAAGGCTTCCCTGGTGTCGTTGCGCACGGCACCGGCCACGGTGAAGCTGTCACCGGCCTCTGGCTGGGCGGGGGCATCGACGCTAGTGAGCGGCGTGACAGATGCTCGACCCGGCAGCGTGGGCTGTCCGTACACCTTGGCGTTCCAGTTCGGTGCGGCAACCCGCTTGACCTTCACCCCGCCGCGAACGGTGCCAAGGTCGGTGAGCGCCACGCTCTCCGGCCCGTTGCCGGGACCACCGTCGCTCGTCACGGCCACAGCGATGGTGTTGTCGCCCTGTGGGTCGAGGACGCCGGTCGGCACGACGAAGGTGTGCTGAGGGCCGACGTTGGCGATGTACTGGCCGATGTTCCAGCCGTTGACGTAGATCAGCGCCCGGTAGTTGGCGTCCGAGACCCGCTTGCTGGGGTCGCCGATCGTGATGCCGATGGAGGAGTCGTGTTTGACGGGTACGTCGAGGCTGACGTGAGTGCGGTACCAGGTCGTGCCCGGTGCGGCGCTGCTCTGCGGGAGAGTGGTGCTGGCCCAGGCGTCGTCGGGGTAGCCGGGCAGCTGCCACCCGTGGCGTTCGCCGTACAGGCCGCCGGCGTTCATCACGCCGCGGGTGGGGTCGACGATGTCCTCGCCCCCGAGGTTGCCTTGGACACGCCAGGTGATCTCCGGCTGAGCGGCGGCGCCGTTCATCATCGCCGCGATGAGGCCGCGTCCCTCCTTGTGGGCGTCGTTCACCCCGCCGTCCTCGTTGTGGCCGTTGTTGCGGACCATCACCGACAGCACGTGTGCTCCGTCGGTGCGCAGGCCGGCGGGCACCGCGAAGGTGACCGTGCCCCTGGTCGGAGGGCTGCTTTGGCCGGAGTTCAAGACGTCCTGACCGAGGTAGACACCATCCAGCCAGGCCTGGAGCATTCCAGCTCCGCCGCCGCCATAGGTGAACGCTATGGTGCTGGCATCAGCGCCACCGGTGTAGTGGCCGCGGTACCACACGTCGCCCTGGTGGAAGCCATAGTCATCAGCGGTCAGGACCGGCTGCCCGGCGGGCGGCTTGGTGGTCGAGTTCGTCGTGGTCTTGTCCGCGACCTGCCAGGCGGAGTCGTCGAAGCCCGGCGCTGACTCTTCTGAGTCGGCCGTGGTCTTCCAGGTCGCCGTGCTCAGGTCCGGCAGCTTCACCTGCACCGCACCGGGCAGCTGAGCGGTTGCCAGCAGGCTGCCGCCGGGCTGGGTCGTGGTGGGGGTGGTGTCACCGTTCCAGACCAGCGCGGAGATGCCAGTTGGGGTCCACGCTTCGAGGTCGGCGGCGTCCTTGGTGTCGCCGGTGAGGTGAAGGCTCGCTCCGCGCACGGTGGCAGTTCGCACCAGCTCGGGGCCGCGGATCAGGACGGGGCCGTTAGAGGTGTCCTGCTGCCAGAACGTGCCGGCGGTGTCCGTGTCGGCGAGCAGCAGGGTCAGCGGTTCGCGCCCGCCGGCCGTGATGCGCACCTCGGCGAGGCCGTCGTGTGCGTAGTTCAGGCGCAGGTCTCCGGTCGCGGTGTCGTAGCTGCTGCTCACGGAGCCGGTCAGGACCTGAATCTTCGGCTGTTCGTCGTACCGGAGCACGGTTTCGCCGTCCTCGCCCTTTGGCGCGTAAAGCAGCGCCAGCTGGCCGGTCGAGGTGTTCAGATGCGTCATGATCTGGGAAGTGGAGTAGACAAGGTGCGGGCTGGTCGAGCCGGCCGCCGCATCCAGGTCGTAGTCCGCGGTGAGGATCTTCGAGTCCTGTCCGTTGATCCGCAGCGTGCCCTGCTGGGGCACTGTGTAGGTGCCGTCAGCAGTGGTGATCGGGAAGCTGAACGCGTCGTTGGTGGTGGCGTTGGATGGGTTGTGCATCGCCACGTAGAAGTGGGTTCCGGTGTCCGGGTTGACGTCGTTGTAGATCTTGATCGCCGAATTCGACGGGGTGACCGGGCTGCCCTTGTCCACCTTCGTCATTGGCTCGACACTCTGCAGGAACAGGCCGAGTTCCTTCATCGTGGTGGCCTTCGGGCGGATCTGTCGGGCTTCGCTGATGGCGGCGCCGTAGTCATAGGAGCTGTAGACGACCGGTGCGGGCAACCAGCCCCAGGAGGTGCCACCGAACGTCATGTAGACGTTGTGGATGGACAGCCGGTTCGCGATGTCGGTTCCGTAGGTGACGCGCTCGTACCCCGGGCCTTCCTGTCGGGACATGCATTCGTAGCTGCCTGGGCCGCCCCAGTAGTCGAACCAGCCGCCTCCGCGTTCGGCGACGAACCCGGGGGTGTTGGGCGAGGCGGTCGAGCCGCCCTTCGCGCCGCCGGAGCCCCAGATTCCCCAGTCCGGCGCGACTGTCGGGGATCCGGGCGTGTTGTTGCTGCGGCAGGAGCCACCGCCGTAGCCGTCGAAGGCGTAGAGGTCGTTCGGGCCTGTCACGGTTCCAGGGACGTCGCTGTTGCTGGGCACCCAGACCCCGTTGCGTCCCTTGTCGTTGTGGAAGATCGGCACGGTGATGCCGTCGGCGCGCACCTTGTCGTAGAGGTGCTGCATGTATCTCTTCTGAGACGATCCCGTCGTGGCCAGCTCGTTCTCGATCTGGTAGAGGATCACCGGACCGGTGCCGTTGGTGTACTGGTGGCGCGCGAGGATCGCGTCGACCTGGCCCAGCCATTCATCGGACGCGGCGAGGTAGTCCGCCGCGTCGCTGCGTGCCTTGCCAGCCTGCGTGGTGAGCCAGCCAGGAAACCCGCCGCCACTGGTCTCGGCGTTGATGTACGGGCCGGGACGGGCGATCACGTACAGCCCCGCTTCCTCGGCGATGTCGAGGAGCTTGTCGAGGTCGCGGACGCCGGTGAAGTCGTACACGCCGGGTTTCGGAGAGTGGTAGGCCCAGTCGAAGTAGAGGGAGACCGCGTTGTAGCCCTCGGCCTTCATCTTCTGCAGCACATCGCGCCACAGATCAGGGCTCGGGAGCCGGAAGGAATGGAACTCTCCGGACCAGATGTAGGTGCGTTGGCCGTCCAGCATCAGGGAGTACTTGTCGAAGGTCACGGTGTGTGAGGAGGAGGCTGCACTGCTGGACGAAGGCCCTTGGACGGATGCGGCCGTTGCGGCAGGGGTGGCGGCGGAGAGAGTAACGGCGGCGGCGACGGCGGCGGCGACCGCTGCCAGAGCAGTGCCCGTGCGGGTCACGCGACGCGGTCTGGCTGGGGGTGATGGGGGCTTCGAACGGGACACGGTGCGGCTCCCTGGGGGCATGCATGCAGAGCACGACTCGCATGTTTCAAATTGGTGAATCTCGTGCGAGATTGCAACTTTCCGATCGGGTCTGTCAAGGTTTCCTAGCTTCGGGAGTCCGATAAGTCCCTGTTAACTCGGTTATGGGCCATAGTCAGGGTCGAAGCTTGCGGCCTTGGAGTTGTCCGAGGCTGAGCGGGAGACGTCGCCGGAGTCGACGTCCCTCGACGCACTCCGACCGGTCACGGCCGCACTGGAGGCTGGGCTCCTGGTGGCGGGGGGCGCAGCGCTGGACGCGTCGGTTCTCGCGGGATGACAGCGCTGCCTGAAAGCCGCCCAGGTTGAAATCGGCTCACTGCGTCATAC
The DNA here is from genome assembly GCF_047921505.1 of Micromonospora sp. SL1-18. Classification (NCBI taxonomy): domain Bacteria; kingdom Bacillati; phylum Actinomycetota; class Actinomycetes; order Micromonosporales; family Micromonosporaceae; genus Micromonospora; species Micromonospora sp. SL1-18. Next base: position 5,395 of record NZ_JBLROA010000115.1, read on the forward strand.
ATGCCGATATTCAGGCGCGAATCCAGCGCAGTCCTGCCCGCAAAAACGAAGCGTGCGGAGAGAGGGACGACGCCCACTCTGCCCCTGGGTGGCGGCGCCACCGCTTGTCGACTTGTGACAGTGACAAATATGCGACTGCGGAGAAAAGCAACCACATGAACATCCGCGCCGTCTATCAGTTGGAACGACACTCGACAGAGCGGGGAATGCATCAATGACAGTACGAAGAGTGCTGGCCGTGGTTGCCGCAGTAGCGGCCGGGGTGAGCGGGGGCTCAGCCGCGGTCGCAGCAGCACCGACCGAGCCGCAGTTGCGGTTCGTCGCCGCAGCCCGTTCGGTGACCGTGGAGTCCTACCCGGACTACGGCGTCATGCTGGACCTGGGCACGCACCTGGTGGCCGGCAAGAATCCGTTCGAGGTGCGGCTCAAGCGCGCCTCGTACGGCGATCCCATCATGGCCGAGCAGATCGTCAACGGCTCCGCCGGCAAGCGCGTGGCGCTGCCCGCCGGACTGGTGACCGACTTCGCCGGGTTCCCGGCGTTCACCCACGTAACCATCACCGGCGCGGACGGCGCGGTCGTCCTCGAACGCGACGAGAGCCTCTGCCCGAACTCCTGGTACACGACGCGGACCCGGCCGGACGCGCCGGACAGATCGCCATACCCGCAGGACTGCCCGACCAACCCGTTCACCATCGGCGCGGTGTGGGGCATCCAGGCCGGGTGGAGTGCGCCAGCGGGCATGCCGTGGTGGCAGGCCGAGCCGGTCGACCTGGCGGAAGGCACCTACACCGCGACGGCCCGAGTGAACCAGCCGTACCGCGACCTGTTCGGCATCCCGGCCGACCAGGCGTCCGTAACCATCGAGCTCAACGTGCGCGAATACAAGGACGATTGGCTTCGGGCCGCGACAGGCGCGAACGCCGCCCGGTCCGGGGCGGCCCTGACCCCGGGCGCGCGCCCGGCGGGCAAGAACAGCATCCCGAAGAACGGGCCCAGGCCAGACCTCCGGTCGCTGCCCGCGTGGGGCATCCAGATCGGCGGGTACGAGGACAGCGGCGACCGCGACTACCTGTCGTTCAGCGCCACCGTGTGGGTCGCCGGCCAGTCGCCGCTGGTGGTGGACGGCTTCCGCCGCTCCGGCGAGGACTTGATGGACGCGTACCAGTACTTCTACGACGCGAAGGGCAAGCAGACCGGGTACGCGCAGGTGGGCACCATGGAGTGGGACGCCCGGGACGGCCACCACCACTGGCACTTCACCGACTTCGCCCAGTACCGGTTGCTGGACGAGAACGCCCAACTGGCGGTGCGTAGCGGCAAGGAGGCCTTCTGCCTGGCCAACACGGACGCGGTCGACTACACCCTGCCGGGCGCCAACTGGCGGCCAGGCAACACCGACCTGCACACCGCCTGCGGTGACCAGTCCTCCCTGGCCGTCCGGGAAGTGCTCGATGTCGGCTCGGGCGACACCTACGGGCAGTACCTGCCGGGCCAGTCGTTCGATATCACCGATCTGCCCAACGGCACCTACTACATCGAAGTGGCCGCCAACCCGAGCGGCCGGCTGTACGAGTCGGACACCACGAACAACACCTCGCTGCGCAAGGTGATCCTCGGCGGCGAGCCCGGTGCTCGCACCGTTGAAGTCCCACCGCACCAGGGCATCGTGGGCTGACCACGGTCAACGTCCCGGCGCTGGTCGTCGCGTCGCACATCGGCGATGCGACGACCAGCGCCCAGCGGACGAGCCGAGGAAGGTGCGGGCAGCCGCCCGTCATCTTCTAGATCGACCCCAGCTGATCCGCGGGTGACGCCCCGCCGGCACAGAGCCCGGTACACAAACGTGCTCCGGCTCAAACCTTGCGGGCTACCCCGCCATACAGTGCGGCCTGGGCGTCGATGAACCGGTCATCGTGCTCGGGGAGCCACCGCAGGATCGGCACCACGCCCGGGTCGACCAATTCCAGCCCGGTGAAGAACCGGGCGACCTCGGGCTGGTCGCGCAGCCGCGTCGTGATGCCCTGGCGACGCATGATCTCCACGAACCGAGCCCAGGGCTCCGGCTCGAAGTCCGCGGTGATGTGCGACAGCACCAGGTAGCTGCCGCTGGGCAGCGCCGCCATGAGCCGCTCGACGATGCTGTACGGGTCGTTTTCATCATCCATGAAATGCAGGATCGCCAAGAGCAGCAACGCGACCGGCTGGTCAAAATCCAGGTTGTCGCGTAGCTCGGGCGCGGCCAGGATGCGGTCGACGTCCCGGAGATCGGCGTCGACGTAGGCCGTGCGCCCCTCCGGCTTGCTGGTCAGCAGCGCCCGCGCGTGGGCCAGCACAATGGGATCGTTGTCGACGTAGACGATACGCGCCGACGGGTCGACCGCCTGCGCGATCTCGTGCACGTTGGGCGAGGTCGGCAGCCCCGTACCGATGTCGAGGAACTGCCGGATCCCGGCCTCGGCCGCCAGGAACCGCACCGCCCGGCGCAGGAACCCCCGGTTTTGCAGCGGCGCGGTGGCCGCGTTCGGGTTGACCTTGAGCCCTTCCGCCGCCGCGGCCCGGTCGGCGGCGAAGTTGTCCTTGCCGCCGAGCAGAAAGTCATAGACCCGCGCGGGGTGCGGCCGTTCCGTGTCGAAGGGTGCGGCCACCGATCCTCCAAGCGAGTACCCACAACGTCCACGACAGCATAGGACCCGTCCAGTCCACTGTCACCGGTCGCTCGGTGCCCGCCCGACGTCGAGTAGGCGCAACACAGCGTTGCTCGCAGTCGGCCGCAGACTCTTGGCCTGTTGAAAACTGCCAAGCGTTGCGATGGAATAGTCGGAATGTTTCACCACCGATCCTCGCGGACGAAGGTGGCATCATGTCAGTCCGCCCACCCTGTCTTCTCGGCATGGCGATGGCCGGCGCCGTGCCGGCCGTCGCCTCCCTGACCGGCACGTCCGCGAGCGGCGCCGGCCCGTTCGGCGAGGTGACCTCCTACGGGGTGTACCGCTTCGGCGGGGTGACCATCCCGGCGGGCCATCAATATCATTCGCCAACCCACAGCAGTTGTCGTTGTTGTTCCACACCCCTCATGGAGGCAGCGCATGTCAACTCATCGGCACGAGGTCGATCGTCGCACCTTGTTCAAGGCAGGTCTGGGTACTGGGATCGCGGCGATCGTCGGCACTGACCTGTTCGTGGCGGCACCAGCGGGTGCCGCGCCCAGCGCCATGTTCCCCTGGATCATCGACTGCGACACCTGGGGTGCGCGTCCGCCAAGGGGAGCGATTCAGATCACCGGCAACACCACCAACAAGATCATCCTGCATCACATGGCGTTCCCGAACGTCACCGACTACTCCCGCGACCAGGCCATAAAACTGGCGCGGGACTGCCAGAACCTGCATATGGACGGCAACGGCTGGGTGGACACCGGACAGCACTTCACGGTCAGCCGCGGCGGCTACGTGCTGGAGGGTCGCCGCCGCAGCCTGGAGACGCTCGACGCCGGCGCGCACCAGGTCAGCGCCGCACACTGCCCGGGCGAGAACGGGAACGCGATCGGGATCGAGAACGAGGGCACGTACATCACCGAGACGCCGCCTGACGCACTGCTCGACGCGCTGGTGAGGTTGTGCACGGCCGTGTGCCAGCAGTTCCGGCTGCAGCCATGGGACATCTTCGGCCACTGGGACTTCTACCCCACCCAGTGCCCGGGCATCGCCTTCTACCGGTTGTTCCCGATGGTGCGCTCGCGCGTCGCGGCAGCACTCGGTACACAACAGTCGGACATCCCCGCACGCCGGTGGCCCGACATCTGGCGCTTCGTCGACGGCCCGGTTGTGCAGGTCGCGCAGTACCTGCTCGCCGATCTCGGGTACCCGCTGATCCCGAACGGCAACTTTGGCTACGACATGAATGGCGTCGTGGCCGACTTCCAGGCCAACCACGGGATTCCGGTCGACCCGGACGCGACCTTCGACGCGGCCACCTGGGAAGCGCTTGTGCCGACACTCGAGAAGGACGCCAGCGGTCTTCCCGTCAACGCGCTGCAGTTCCTGCTCGGCCGCAAGGGGTACGGCGACGTCACGGTGAGCGGCGAATTCGACCACAGCACCATGAAGGCGGTCCAGGACATGCAGCGCCTACACGGCCTGGTGCCCAATGGAAAGGTCGACGTGGACACGTGGTGCGCGATTGTCGGCGGCTCAGTTCGTTCGGCCTTCCAGTACTGAACGCCGCCTGCTGGCTGGTCTCAGGACGATCCGGATCCGACCGACGTAGGCGCTGGAGCGCTGATACGCCGGTCGGCCGGACGGGCGAACCAGGCTCACGAATTTGGCTATGAATCCTTAGTGGACATATACTGATTGGGTGGATTTTCTCCGACTGCCGAAGGCCGTGGAGCGGCTGGCGGTGCACGGTGCCATCCTCGGCGTGTTCCGCCCGATGAAGCTCGGTGGGCGGGAGGAACTCTTCAAGGATTTCGGTTCTCTGGTCACGGTGTTCGTCGGGGGTCTGTACGGGATGGGCTCGGTGGAGAGCCGGCGCAGTCTGTTGGCT
>NZ_JBLROA010000116.1:0-9939 GCF_047921505.1 Micromonospora sp. SL1-18
ACCCCGGTCCGGCTGCCCTCCGGTGCCGTCGTGTCGGTGACCGCCAGCATCGGCCTCGCCCCCGCCAGCCCGTCCGGTCTCGCCGCCACCCTCGCCGCCGCTGATGCCGCGATGTACCGGGCCAAGAGCACCCGGGCCGGTGTGGCGGTTTTCAACGCCCGGCGAGATGACCACGCGACCGCCGACCCCCGTCCGGCCGTTCGGGTCCGGGATCTCGCCTCGGTGGAGGTGGGCCGATGACGATCGCCCCGACGCTGCCCGGCCTCGACCCCGCCACCCCGGTGGAACCGAGGCCGGGCTCCCGGGCCGCCCGGATGCTCATGCCCCGATCCGTCGACGTGGTGAAGGATCTGGCGGCCGACTACGGCGTCTGCACCCGCCCCGTCAGCCTCCGCCGCACTGATCTCGACTCGGGTCTGACCGAGGTCATCGACATGCCCTGCGGGGCCACCCAGGAAGCGAAGTGCCCGGCGTGCGCCACCCGTGCCCGGCGGCTGCGGCAGCAGCAGATCCGGGAGGGCTGGCACCGTACCGACGAACCCGACCCCGGCCCCCAACCGGCCACCGACGCGCAACGCGGCCTGATCGTGGCTCGGGCTCATCTTGAGTTCGCCCGTGATGAGGCCGCTCGGGCCTCGGAATGGGATCAGGTCGCGGACCTGGACGACGCCATCGGGGAACTGGAAGCCCAGATCACCACCGAAGGACTCCGGGGCCGCCCCGCCCCGCCCCACGCCAGCGACGACCAGGACGACAGCGACGGCAAGCGCCGGGTCCGCTCCACCAAGCGGCGGCAAGATGCCCCGGACCTGCCCCGCCTGCCCGTCGACAACCGCACCCTCGGGCGCACCTACGAAGGGCATGGCGGGCAGGTGTTCCGGCCGTCGATGTTCCTGACCCTCACCCTCGGCTCCTACGGCCGGGTGCACTCCGACGGGACACCGCTCGACCCGGACGCCTACGACTACCGGCGGGCCGCCTGGGATGCCGTGCACTTCCCCCGCCTCCTCGACAGGTTCTGGCAAAACCTGCGCCGCGCGGTCGGCTGGAACGCCCAATACGCCGGAGCGGTCGAGCCGCAACGCCGGCTGGCCCCTCACGCGCACTTCGCGATACGCGGCACCATCCCTCGGGCACTGGTCCGTCAGGTTGCCGCTGCCACGTATCACCAGGTGTGGTGGCCACCGGTTGACCAGCTGGTCTACGAGCCGGGGAGGGCGCCGCAGTGGGATGCCGATGCGGGCGGCTACACCGACCCGGACTCGGGTGAGCTGCTGCCGTCGTGGGATGACGCCCTGGACCTGGTCGACGCCGACCCCGACGCCGAACCGGTTCACGTCGTCCGCTTCGGTACCCAGGTCGACGCCAAGGGCGTCCTCGCCGGCACCAAGGACGCGGATCGGTGCGTCGGCTACATCACCAAGTACCTCACCAAGCAGGCCGCCGACTGCCACGACGTGACCACCGGCCGGCAGCGTGCTCACTTGGAACGGCTCTGGGCTGAGCTGCGGCACACGCCGTGTTCGGAGCGGTGCGCGAACTGGCTGCTCTACGGCGTCCAGCCCAAGAAGGCCCGGCCTGGGTTGAAGCCGGGCAACTGCAAGAACAAGGTCCACAAGCGGGAAACCCTCGGCATCGGCGGCCGGCGCGTCCTCATCTCCCGCCAATGGTCCGGCAAAACCCTCACCGACCACCGCGCCGACCGCCGCGAATGGGTCAAGGCACTGCTCGGCGTCACCACCGACGCCACCACCGCCCCGGCCGGCTCCGACACCGTCCGGCACGCCTGGGAACTCGCCAAACCCACCGACCCCGACGTCCCACCCCTCGGCCACCGCGTCCTACGCGCCATCTCCGAACGCATCCAATGGCGGGCGCAACTCGACGCCGCAAGACGGGCCGTCGACCCGCCCGATGTTTCGGCAACTGACCCGAGCCCCACGAGTGGCGAGGAGCCCCGACCATGACGGATGACTTGCTGACTCCCTGCGAGGTAGCTGCTCGCCTCCGCGCGACACCTCGCTTCGTCCGCCGGCTTGTGGCTGAGCGGCGCATTGCCTACGTCAAGGTGGGCCGTCTCGTACGGTTCGAGCCTGCTGCGGTGGCCGCCTACATCGAGGCCAATCGGGTGGTGCCGACCTCGCGGGCGGAGCTTCGACGCCAGCTTGGGGCGGTGGCCTGATGACGGGCGCCAAGCGTCGGCGTCGTTTCGGCAACGTCCGCAAGCTGCCCTCGGGCCGTTGGCAGGCTCGCTATCTGGGCCCGGACGGCGTGATGCGGACCGCTCCGCAGACGTTCGCCACCCAGCGCCAGGCCGAGAAGTGGCTCACGCTCGTGGATTCGGAGATCCTGCGGGGGGAATGGGTGCCTCCGGAGGCGGGGGAGATTCTGCTGTCGGACTACGGGGACCGATGGATCGGGGAGCGACGTCTCGCCCCGCGTACCCGCCAGCTCTATGAGTACCTGTTCGCCCTACACATCGGGCCGCACCTCGGGCACCTCGCCCTGGCCGCCATCAAGCCGGCGACCATCCGGACTTGGCGCGGCAAGCTGCTCAGCGGCGGCACTCCGGAGCCCCAGGCGGTCAAGGCGTACTGCCTGCTGCGGGCGATCCTCAACACGGCCGTGCGGGAGGACGAGATCCTTCGGCAGAACCCGTGCCGGATCAAGGGCTATGACCGCTACCACACCCCGGAACGGCCCACCGCCACCATCGTCCAGGTCTACGCCCTGGCCGACGCCATGCCGGCCCGCTTCGCCGCGCTCATCATCGTCGCTGCCCTCTCGGGTCTGCGGTGGGGAGAGCTGGCTGCCCTGCGCCGTTGCGATGTCGACCTCGACGCCGCAACCGTGCGAGTGCCCCGCAAGCTCGCCGCGCTGAAGGATCGTCTGGAGTACGGGCCGCCGAAATCCGCTGCCGGCGTTCGTGTCGTCGCGCTGCCTGCGGCTGCGGTTGAGTCCCTGCGCGAGCACTTGGCCGAGCACGTCGAGGACGGTCCGGACGCGCTGATCTTCACCGGGGCGAAGGGTGCACCGCTGCGTTCCGGCAACTTCGGTCGGGCCGTCAAGTGGACCAAGGCCGTCGCCTCGGTGGGCCTGGCTGGTTTCCACTTCCACGACCTGCGACACACCGGCAACACCCTCGCCGCCGCGTCTGGGGCCAGCACGCGAGAGCTCATGCACCGCATGGGACACGCCACCATGCGCGCCGCCCTGATCTACCAGCACGCCACCAGCGAGCGGGACCGCGAGATCGCCTCCGCGATGGACCGCCGCATCGCCGGTAAGAGCCGACGCCGCCGCTGAATGGCACGCGGATGGCACGCAAGATCCAACATGGGGGAGATGTGGAAGGCCCAGGTGCCGCTATCGTGCGGTCTACCTGGGCCTTCGTGGTTGGAGCGGGCGACGGGAATCGAACCCGCACCGTCAGTTTGGAAGACTGAAGCTCTGCCATTGAGCTACGCCCGCAGGCACCCCCCTGTCGAGGGGCGCGTCCGACAGCGTACCCAATCCCGGAACCGGACGCGCAGCCCCGTACCGCGTGCCGGCTCGGGTCGCCGCGCCCTCAAGATCCGTACAACTTCACCGAAAGTGTGGCCTTCCGGTGCCCCGAGGCCACTCTTTCGCCGTAAATGCCGCCTCTGCGGGGCCTCCGAGGGGTCTCCGAAGGGCATCTGCGAGGCTCGGCGCGCCCCGGTGGCCCTCAGTCGGGGGCGGACGGCATACACTTCTCGTCGCCACGGGGTGTGGCGCAGCTTGGTAGCGCACTCGCTTTGGGAGCGAGGGGCCGTGGGTTCAAATCCCGCCACCCCGACTGTCGTTCGCGGCTGGGTCGTCCGGGAACCGCCGTTTTTTCCGCGCGGTACCCGGGCGCTGCCGATGCAGCAGGCCGGTTCGCCTACACTCGATGCGCGAAATCACGCCCAGCTTCAACCGAGATCCGTCAAGGAGTACGCCTGTGAAGAGCACCGTCGAGACTCTGAGCCCGACGCGCGTGCGGCTCGCCATCGAGGTGCCGTTCGTCGAGCTCGAGCCGAGCCTCAAGAAGGCGTACCGGGAGATCGGCCAGCAGGTCCAGGTTCCCGGCTTCCGCCGGGGCAAGGTTCCCACTGCGGTCATCGACCAGCGGGTGGGCCGGGGCACCGTGCTCAACGAGGCGGTGCAGGAGGCCATCCCGCAGAACATCCTCGCCGCGGTCCGCGAGCACGACCTGAAGACCCTCGGTCGCCCCGAGGTCGAGATCACCGAGTTCGCCGACGGTGACTCACTCAACTTCACCGCCGAGGTCGACGTCCGCCCGGAGATCATCCTGCCGGATCCGGCCTCGATCGAGGTGACCGTGGATGAGCTCCAGGTCGCCGACAGCGAGCTCGACGAGCAGGTCAACAACCTCCGCGATCGGTTCGCCACGCTGAAGACCGTCGAGCGGGCCGCCCAGGAGGGCGACTTTGTCCAGATCGACCTGAACGCCACCGTCGACGGCGAGGAGGTGCCGGGCGGGCAGGCGAGCAACATCTCGCACGAGGTCGGCAGCAAGCAGCTCCTGCCCGGCCTGGACGAGGCCCTGGTCGGCCTGGCCGCCGGCGATAGCACCACCTTCTCCACCCAGCTCGTCGGCGGCGACTACGCCGGCCAGGACGCCGACGTGGCGGTGACCGTCCGCACGGTCAAGGAGAAGGAGCTGCCCGAGCTCAACGACGACTTCGCCCAGCTGGCCAGCGAGTTCGACACCATCGAGGAGCTGCGCGACGACGTGCGCGAGCGGGTCACCCGGGGCAAGAAGGTCGAGCAGATCTACGCCGCCCGCGACAAGGCCCTCGAGCAGATGGTCGCCGCCGCCGAGGTGCCGGCGCCGGAGGGTGTCGTCCGCGAAGAGGTCGCGAGCCGCAAGGCCGCCATGGTCGACCAGCTCGAGCGCATCGGCGCCTCGCTGGAGGAGTACCTCGCCGCCGAGGAGAAGACCGAGGAGCAGATCGACACCGAGCTCGCCGAGGCGGCGACCGACGGCGTCAAGATCCAGCTCCTGCTGGACACGCTCGCCGACGCCGAGGACGTCCAGGTCTCCGACGACGAGTTCGGCCACGAGATCGTCCACCGCGCCCAGCGTGCCGGCATGGCCCCGCAGCAGTACTACGACCAGCTGGTCCGCTCCGGCGCCGCCGCGGCCGTCTTCGGTGACGTCCGCCGGGGCAAGGCACTCGCCTCGGTGATGGAGAAGATCAAGATCAAGGACTCGGCCGGCAACGAGGTCACCCTCGACGCGCTGCGCGCCGAGAGCGAGGCCGAGCACAACCACGAGCACTGATCGTCGGGTGTCGGCCGCCGTCCCTCGCTGCGCGCTGGACGGCGGCCGAAACCCTTTCCGGGGTACGCCTTGAGCCCAGCTGCGCTGAGAGCGAACAGTGCCCCGACCGGGAGTACGCCCCCCGGCTGAGCGGTTAGTGTCGGGTAGGACGGTACGGAGAGCGAAGGGCTGCCATGACCGACATGCACATCCCAGCGAAGCCGCTCCGGGCGATCGAGGCCCGTGGTGGCGACAACATTGGCAACCTCGACGACTCGGTCTACAACCGGTTGCTCAAGGAGCGGATCGTCTTCCTGGGCAGCGAGGTGACCGACCAGGTCGCCAACCGCATCTGCGCGCAGCTCCTGCTGCTCGCGGCGGAGGACCCGGACCGCGACATCAACCTCTGGATCAACTCGCCGGGTGGCTCGGTCTACTCGGGCATGGCGATCTACGACACCATGCAGTTCATCGACAACGACGTGTCGACCGTGGCGATGGGCATGGCGGCCTCGATGGGCCAGCTGCTGCTCTGCGCGGGCACCAAGGGCAAGCGCTACGCGCTGCCGCACGCGCGGATCATGATGCACCAGCCGTCCGGCGGCGTGGGTGGCACCGCCGCCGACATCGCGATCCAGGCGGAGCAGATGCTCTACACGAAGCGCATGTTCCAGGAGCGGGTTGCCTTCCACACCGGCCAGACCCAGGCCCAGATCGAGGCGGACTCGGACCGCGACCGCTGGTTCACCGCCCAGGAGGCCATGGACTACGGCTTCATCGACAAGGTGATCACCGGAGCCGCCCAGGTTCCGGAAGGCGCCGGGACCCTGAGCTGATCGAGGAGCTGACGATGACCGACCTGAGCCTGCCGCCCCAGTTCGCGGCCGTGCACAACCGCTACGTCCTGCCGTCGTTCGTCGAGCGCACGTCGTACGGGATGAAGGAGTCCAACCCGTACAACAAGCTCTTCGAGGACCGGATCATCTTCCTCGGCGTGCAGGTGGACGACGCCTCGGCCAACGACGTGATGGCCCAGCTGCTGACGCTCGAGGGCACCGACCCGGACCGCGACATCATCATGTACATCAACTCGCCCGGCGGCTCTTTCACCGCCATGACGGCGATCTACGACACCATGCAGTACGTCCGGCCGGACATCTCGACTGTCTGCCTCGGTCAGGCGGCCAGCGCGGCGGCGGTGTTGCTCTCCGCGGGCACTCCGGGCAAGCGGATGGCGCTGCCCAACTCCCGGATCATCATCCACCAGCCGGCCACCGAGGGCGGCTACGGCCAGGGCTCGGACATCGAGATCCAGGCCCGGGAGATCCTGCGGATGCGGACGCAGCTGGAGACGATGCTCTCGCAGCACTGCGACCGCCCGGTCGAGCAGGTCCGCAAGGACATCGATCGCGACAAGATCATGACGGCCGAGGAGGCCAAGGAGTACGGGCTGGTCGACACCATTCTGACCAGTCGCAAGAAGGGTCTGTTGGCGGCGCAGGCCGCGAGCTGAGCTGTGCTGGGTCGGAGGTTGGCCGGGGAGCGTGCTTCCTGGCCGACCTCTGACACACCCGTTTTGGGGGTCGGAGAAACCTCCCCCAGCGGGTAACGTCGGGTCTGTACCGCTTCGCAGGGTCGGACCGGCGGGTGGGACGACAGAGACGGACGGGCGCCCGACGCCCGCAGGTCAGGGCCGGCGCTCCGGCCGACGAGTGCAGGGAGAACGTAGGTGGCACGGATCGGTGACGGCGGCGACCTACTCAAATGCTCCTTCTGTGGCAAGTCGCAGAAGCAGGTCAAGAAGCTCATCGCGGGCCCAGGCGTCTACATCTGCGACGAGTGCATCGATCTCTGCAACGAGATCATTGAGGAGGAGCTGGCCGAGTCCGGCGAGGTGAAGTGGGAAGAGCTTCCCAAGCCGATGGAGATCTGCCAGTTCCTCGACAACTACGTCGTCGGCCAGGAGCAGGCCAAGAAGGCGCTCGCCGTCGCGGTCTACAACCACTACAAGCGGATCCAGGCCGAGGCGGCCGGCGCGCCGGGCTCGGGCACTGACGGTGTCGAGCTGGCCAAGTCCAACATCCTGCTGCTCGGCCCCACCGGCTGTGGCAAGACCCACCTGGCGCAGACCCTGGCCCGGATGCTCAACGTCCCGTTCGCGATCGCCGACGCGACCGCCCTCACCGAGGCGGGGTACGTCGGCGAGGACGTGGAGAACATCCTCCTCAAGCTGATCCAGGCGGCCGACTACGACATCAAGCGCGCCGAGACCGGGATCATCTACATCGACGAGGTCGACAAGATCGCCCGCAAGTCGGAGAACCCGTCGATCACCCGGGACGTCTCCGGCGAGGGCGTGCAGCAGGCGCTGCTGAAGATGCTCGAGGGCACTGTGGCCAACGTGCCGCCGCAGGGCGGGCGCAAGCACCCGCACCAGGAGTTCATCCAGATCGACACCACCAACGTGCTGTTCATCTGCGGTGGTGCCTTCGCCGGGCTCGACCAGATCATCGAGACGCGCACCGGCTCCGGCGGCACCGGCTTCGGCGCCCGGCTCCGCTCGGTCTCCGAGCGGTCGACCGACGACATCTTCAGCCAGGTCATGCCGGAGGACATGCTCAAGTTCGGCCTGATCCCCGAGTTCATCGGCCGGCTCCCGGTGATCACCAACGTGCGCAGCCTCGATCGCAGCGCCCTGGTGCGGATCCTCACCGAGCCGCGCAACGCGCTGGTCCGGCAGTACCAGCGCCTCTTCGAGCTGGACGGCGTCGAGCTGGAGTTCGAGCCGCCCGCGCTGGAGGCCATCGCCGACCAGGCCATGCTCCGCGGCACCGGTGCCCGCGGCCTTCGCGCGATCATGGAGGAGGTCCTGCTCTCCGTGATGTACGAGGTGCCAAGCAACCCGGACGCCGCGCGGGTGCTGATCACCCGCGAGGTGGTCCTGGAGAACGTCAACCCGACCATCGTGCCCCGCGAGTTCACCGGCCGCCGGGCCCGTCGGGACCGCGAGGAGAAGTCCGCCTGACCCCCGGCCCCGAGCGCTACCGGTGAGCCCTGTCGCCGGCCGCCTGCCGTCCGTACGCTGAGGCGCATGCGCGTCGCCGTCTGCCAGCTCAACGCCCGCGACGACCGGGCGGCGAACCTTGCCGCCGCCGAGGCCCTGCTGGTCAGGGCTGCCGCGGCCGGTGCTGACCTCGCCGTTCTCCCGGAGTACGTCGACTACCTCGGCCGCGCCGATCGGATGCCGCCGGCCGAGCCGGTCGACGGGGTGGTGGGGGAGTTCTTCGCGGTGGTCGCCCGCCGGCTCGGCATGTGGGTGATCGCCGGTTCGTTCCACGAGGCCGGGCCGGACCCGGACCACACCTGGAACACCTCGCTGGTCTTCGACCGCACCGGCACGCTCGCCGCCAGCTATCGCAAGATCCACCTGTACGACGTGGAGATCCCCGGCCGGGTGTCGTACCTGGAGTCGGCGACGGTCTCCCCGGGTGATCAGCCGGTGGTGGTCGACGTCGAGGGCCTGCGGGTCGGCCTCTCGATCTGCTACGACCTGCGCTTCCCCGAGCTCTACCGCCAGTTGGCCACCCGCGGGGGTGCCGAACTCCTGGTGGTGCCCGCCGCGTTCATGATGCACACGGGCCGGGACCACTGGGAGGTCCTGCTCCGGGCACGGGCGATCGAGAACCAGTGTTTCGTAGCCGCCGCCGGCCAGACCGGTGACCACGAGCCGGGCCGGACCTGCTTCGGGCGCAGCATGGTGGTGGACCCGTGGGGGACGGTGCTCAGCCAGGTCCCCGACGGGCCGGGCCTCGCGGTGACCGACCTGGACCTCGAACGGCTGCGGGCGATCCGTGCCGAGCTGCCCAGCCTCGCCAACCGTCGGCTCTGAGCCGGATCAGCTCTCGAGCAGTACGCCGACCACGGTGAGGCCGGCGATCGCCAGGGCGGTGACCACCAGCGCCGTCGTCATCCGGGAGGGACCGCGTCGAGCCAGGCGTCTCACCGACGCCAGGACGACGAAGAGCACGAAGCCTCCGATGACCAGTTGCCAGAACGGCAGGAGCAGGCCGAGCAGGGCTTCCTCGGCGAGCGTCGCCGCCGGGAACCGCGACACGTCATCCATGTCAGACACTCTGGCACGGTTGGGCCGCCCGTGACCCGCCTCGATTGCTATCTGCCGCCGTCGGGTATCCGGCGGGTGCCGGCAAACACAGTGATCAACTTTGATTTGCCTTCTCGGGCCCGTCCGCGTAACTTTCTCTCTGCAAGCGGGAGGCCGGACAAACCGGCCGAGAGCGGGCGCCAGGCTGGTGGCGGAGACGCCGAGCCAGACTGAGGATCCGGGTGGTGCGAGAGATTCCGGGAAAACACGGAGTTGCGATCGCGAAGCCGACCGGGTAGAGTGCGAAGGCCGGCAGGGAGCCGGGCGGGTGGCCGCGAGAGCGGTGCCGGCCGGTCCGCCGGAACCCACGACAGTAACGACCGCCGGAAACGGCGTGCGTCGGCGTGGATCGGTCGAGCCAAGTTGATCACCTCGAATGCGAGATTGACAGCGAAGGTGCGACCGGGTAATTTAGAGCGGTTGCCCCGGACGGGGGCCCTACGGTGTAGGGCTTTCGGATGGTGTGTGGTTGTTCTTTGAGAACTCAACA
>NZ_JBLROA010000117.1:0-9886 GCF_047921505.1 Micromonospora sp. SL1-18
CCTTACACCAGCTCCGCAGGCGTTTTACCTCTCCGCCAGCCCGGCGGCGAGGATGTTCTTGGCAGCGTTGATGTCCCGGTCATGCTCGATCCCGCAACCCGGGCACGTCCAGACGCGGTCGTTGAGGGCGAGGGTGGTGTTGATCCGTCCGCATGCCGAGCAGGTCTTGGACGACGGGTACCACCTGTCGATGGGGATCACTTCACGTCCGTACCAGGTGGCTTTGTACTCGAGCAGGCTGCGGAACTGGGACCAGGCGGCGTCGGAGATGACGCGGGCCAGGCGGCGGTTGCGGAGCATGTTGCGCACGTTGAGGTCTTCGATCACGACCGTTTGGTTCTCACGGACGAGTCGGGTGGTCAGCTTGTGCAGGTGGTCCCGCCGCCGGTCGGCGATACGGGCGTGGATGCGGGCCACCTTCATTCGGGCCTTGGCCCGGTTGTTGGAGCCCTTCTGTTTGCGGGCCAGGTTCCGCTGGGCCTTGGCGAGCTTGCGCCGGTCGGTCTGCCCGTAGCGTGGGTTGGCCACCTTGCCCTGCTCGTCGCTCACCCCGGGTATCGGGTGGGACAGGGTGAGCAGGCTGGTGATGCCCGCATCCACACCCAACTCCGGCGTGACCGTTGGCAGCGGCTGCACCATCGGGTCCTCCACCAGCAGGGACACGAACCAGCATCCGGCGGCGTCCCTAGACACGGTGACCGTGGACGGTTCCGCGCCTTCGGGCAGGGGCCGGGACCACACGATGTTCAGCGGAGCATTCATTTTGGCCAGGGTGAGCTGACCGTCACGCCAGCGGAAGGCGGAGCGGGTGAATTCCGCCGACGCCCGCGATTTGCGTTTGGACTTGAACCGCGGGTACCGGGCCCGCTTGTCCCAGAACGCCACGTACGCGGCCTGCAGATGCCGCAGCGTCTGCTGCAACGGGACCGAACTGACCTCGTTGAGGAACGCCAACTCCTGCGTGCGCTTCCACTCGGTCAGCCACGCCGAGGACTGCACATACGTAGTGCGCCGGCGGTCCACCGCCCACGCCCGGGTACGGGCTTCCAACGCGCGGTTGTACACCAGACGCACGCACCCGAACGTGCGGTTCAACAGCCCAGCCTGTTCAGGAGACGGGTAGAAGCGGTACTTGTAAGCCCGCTTCACCACCTCACCCACGCCCCGCATCCTAGCAACCGTCCATGTAAGACGATCACCGAGGGGAGGGAGCGGCGTTTCCTCCCAGCCGTAAACGGCCGGGTTTCCACGCCGCAATTCCGATGACCTGGCGATGTTGATCCCACTCTAAGGGCCGAAGCCGCGGGCCGCCGCGGACGCCGTACGTCCGGTGTCCGTTTCGCCCCCGTGGGAAGGCCTCATGATCGTCACTTCCGCGCGCGTGCCCACGACCCGCCGGCTGGCGGCCACGCTCTACGGCTACGCGTTCCTCACCGACTTCATCCTGCTCTACCCGCTGTATGTGCTGCTGTTCGCCGACACCGGGTTGTCGGTCGGGCAGATCTCCTCGCTGTTCGTGATCTGGTCGGCCGCCGGCATCGTGCTGGAGGTGCCCTCTGGTGCCTGGGCGGACGCGGTGTCCCGGCGGCTGCTGCTCACCCTGGCGCCGCTGCTGCCTGCCGCCGCCTTCGCCCTCTGGGTGCTCGTCCCGTCCTATCCGGCGTTCGCCGTCGGGTTCGTCCTCTGGGGCGCGGGCGGAGCCCTGCGCTCCGGGGCGCTGGAGGCGCTGGTCTTCACCGAACTCGACCGGCTCGACGCCACTGGCCGGTACGCCCGCCTCATGGGTCGGGCGAAGACCGCGGAGATCCTGAGTGTGGTCGCCGCGATGGGCCTCGCCGGCCCGGTCCTCGCCCTGGGCGGCTACCGGGCCGTCGGCGCGGCCAGCTTCGCCGCCTGCCTGCTCGCCGCGGCCGTCGCGAGCCGGTTCCCGGAACACCGCACGGCCGGCGACGTCGGGCCGGCGGACGACGACGGGTCGGACGTCAACGATCCGCGGTGGCTGGCGAGCATGCGTGCCGGGTTGGCCGAGGCTCGCGCCGACCGGTCGGTCCAGACCGCGTTGCTGTTGGTCCCGGCCGTCGCCGCGATCTGGGGCGCGCTGGAGGAGTACACGCCCCTGCTGGCCCGGGACACCGGCGTCGCGGTGGAACGGGTGCCGCTGCTGCTCATGCTGGTCTGGGCGGGGGCGACCCTTGGCGGCCTGCTGATCCCGCTCGGGGAGCGGTTGACCACCCGCGGATACGCGGCCCTGCTCGTGGCTGCCGCGCTGGCCTTGGCTGCCGGTGCCCTGGCCCGCCACCCGGCCGGGTTCGTCCTCATCGGGGGCGCGTTCGGTGCGTTCCAGCTGGCCACGGTGCTCGCCGACGTCCGGCTGCAGTCCCGGATCACCGGGCCGAGCCGGGCGACGGTGACCTCGGCTGCGGGGATGGCTACTGACCTGAGCATCATCGCGGTCTACGCCGGGTACGGCGTGGTCGCCGCCCTCGTCGGCAATCCCGTGGCGTTCGCGGTGGCCGTTGTGCCGTATCTGATGGTGGCGCTCTGGCTGGCCGCTTGGCGGAGCTGACCGGCCGAGCGGGGGCCGGACCCGGGTCCCCGCTCGGCCCGTCCGGGCGGGACGGGTCGAGATCGGGCAGCAGTCGCTGAGAAGCGGGCGAGCCAAAAGAGAGGCATGCCTGATATGGGACGATCTTTGCTGCCCATTCGGGTGGTATCCGGGCAGGAAAGCCAAGTCTTTACCCGAGCCGTGACCGTCGTCACGCCCGTTCGGCGGTGTTAGAAACAGAGGCACGAGCGGGCCGGAGGTGCCAGGTGGACGCAGCGCAACGTAGACACCACATCCTCACGCTGGCCCGCCGCCACGGCGAGGTCGACGTGCAGAAGCTGGCGGCCGACCTGGGCGTCGCCCCGGAGACCATCCGGCGCGACCTGAGCATGCTGGCCCAGCAGGGCCTGGTGCGGCGCACCCACGGTGGCGCGTACCCGGTGGAGACGGCCCGCTTCGAGACCACCCTGGAGACCCGCACCACGCGGATGGTCGCGGAGAAGCGGCGGGTCGCCGCGGCTGCGGTCGAACACCTCGGCGACGCGGAGTCGATCTTTATCGACGAGGGCTACACCCCGCAGCTGATCGCCGAGGCGCTACCCACCCACCGGCCGCTGACCGTGGTCACGGCCTCGCTGCACACCGCCGCGGCGCTGGCCCACGCGCCCACCGTCACGGTCCTCCTGCTCGGTGGCCGGGTACGCGGCCGCACGCTCGCCACCGTCGACCACTGGGCCACCGCCATGCTCGCCGGCTTCGTCATCGACCTCGCGTTCGTCGGCGCGAACGGGATCTCCCGGGAACACGGGCTGACCACGCCCGACCCGGCCGTGGCCGCAGTCAAGGCGCAGGCGATCGGGGTGGCTCGGCGGGTGGTCTTCGCCGGCGTGCACACCAAGTTCGGCGGCCATAGCTTCTGCCGCTTCGCCGATGTCGCCGAGGTCGACACCATCGTCACGGACACCGCACTGCCGGCGTCCGAGGCGCACCGCTACTCGTTGCTCGGCCCCGTGGTGCTGCGCGTCTGAGCGCCCGGTCGATCCCTCCACCACAACCCCACCACCACCCACGGAGGTCCACTGTGTCCAGAACACGGTTTCCTCGCCGATGGCGCGGCGCGTTCGCGGTCGCCGTCGCGACCGCACTGGCCCTGACTGCCTGCTCCGGAGCCGGGGGCGGCTCCTCGTCCGGTGCCGGCGGCGGCAAGACCATCACGGTGCTGATGGTCGGCAACCCGCAGATGGAGGACCTGGCGAAGGTCACCGCCGACAATTTCACCAAGCAGACCGGGATCATCGTGCGGTTCACGATCCTGCCGGAGAACGAACTGCGCGACAAGGTCACCCAGGATGTCGCCACCCAGGGCGGACAGTACGACGTGGCGACGATCGGCGCGTACGAGGCACCGATCTGGGCCAAGAACGGCTGGTTGCACGAACTGAGCTCGTACGCCAAGGCCGATGGTGGCTATGACGAGGGTGACCTGCTCAAGCCGATGGTCGCCTCGCTCTCCGGCGAGGACGGCAAGCTTTACGCGGCGCCGTTCTACGGCGAGTCGTCCTTCCTGATGTACAACAAGGAGCTCTTCGCGGCCAAGGGCCTGACCATGCCGGAGCGGCCGACCTGGCAGCAGGTGGCGCAGTTCGCCGCGAGGCTGGACGACAAGAAGGCCGGCGTCGCCGGGATCTGCCTGCGCGGCCTGCCCGGCTGGGGTGAGCTCTTCGCGCCGCTGACCACCGTCGTCAACACCTTCGGCGGCACCTGGTTCGAGAAGGACTGGACGCCGAAGGTGAACGCGCCCGAGTTCACCGAGGCGACGAAGTTCTACGTCGACCTGGTCCGCGCCCATGGCGAGGCGGGCGCCCCGCAGGCCGGCTTCACCGAGTGCCTGAACACCTTCGGGCAGGGCAAGGCGGCCATGTGGTACGACGCCACCTCCGCCGCGGGCACGCTGGAGGACGCCAGCGCCAGCAAGGTCGCCGGCAAGGTCGGCTACGCGTACGCGCCGGTCAACAAGACCAAGTCGTCGGGATGGCTGTGGGCCTGGGCCCTCGCGATGCCGAAGACCACCAAGAACGCCGACGCCGCCTGGAAGTTCATCTCCTGGGCCACCGGCAAGGAGTACGAGAAGCTGGTCGGCTCCTCCCTCGGCTGGTCCCGGGTGCCGGCCGGCAAACGCCAGTCCACCTACCAGATCCCGGAGTACCGGCAGTCCGCCACCGCCTTCGCCGACCTCACCCTGAAGTCCATCCAGGAGGCCGACCCGGTCAACCCCGGCCTGCAGCCCCGCCCCGCGCTCGGGGTGCAGTTCGTCGGCATTCCCGAGTTCGCCGACCTCGGCACCAAGGTCTCGCAGGAGGTCTCCGCCGCCATCGCCGGCAGCACCACCGTGGACAAGGCGCTCGCCGACGGCCAGCGACTTGCCGAGGCCGTCGCCAAGGAACACCGGTAGCCGCCGCCGGGGCCGGCCGCCGACCGGCCGGCCCCGGCCACCCCATGAGGTGAACCGATGACCCAGACCGTCACCGCCGGTGCGGGCGCACCGCCGCGCCGCGCCGTCCGACCCGTCCCACTCGGCGCACGGCAGCGCTGGACCCGCCGCGCCCCGCTGCTGCCCGCGTTGCTCTTCGCGATCGTGGTGACCCAGATCCCGTTCCTGGTCACCCTCTACCTGTCCACCCTGGACTGGAACGCCCTCCGACCCGGCCGCCGCGCGTTCGTCGGCCTCGCCAACTACGGCGAGGTGCTCACCGACGCCCGGCTGCGCGCCGCCCTGCTGAACACGGTGCTGCTCACCGCCGCCTCCGTCGTCGCCTCCGTCCTGCTCGGCCTCGGTCTGGCCATCCTGCTCGACCGCCGGTTCCCCGGACGCGGCGTCGTCCGCACCCTGCTCATCACGCCGTTCCTGGTGATGCCCATGGCGGCGGCGCTGTTATGGAAGCACGCCATCTACAACCCGTCGTACGGGCTGATCAACGGCATCGTCGGCGGCAGCACCGACTGGGTGTCGCAGTACCCGATGATCTCCGTGGTGACCACGCTGGTCTGGCAGTGGACCCCCTTCATGATGCTGATCATCCTGGCCGGGCTGCAGGGCCAGTCGCTGGAAACCCTGGAGGCCGCCCGGGTCGACGGGGCCGGGCCGTGGCAGGCCTTCACCCGGGTGACGTTGCCCTACCTGCGCCCCTACCTTGAGCTGGGCGCCCTGCTCGGCTCCATCTACCTGGTACAGACCTTCGACGCCGTCTTCACCATCACCCAGGGCGGGCCCGGCACCGCCACCACCAACCTGCCGTACGAGATCTACCTGACCACCTTCCGCAAGTTCGAGTACGGCGAGGCCGCCGCGGCCGGGGTTGTGGTGGTGATCGGCACGATCGTCGTCGCCACCTTCGCGCTGCGGGTGATCTCCAGCCTCTTCCGGATGGAGGCCACGCGATGACCACAACGACCCGGCGCGCGTCTCGGCGCCGGCCCACCAGCCCGGCCCGGCAGACCAGCAGGGCGAGCGGGGCGGCCTGGACATTGTTGGCGTGGCTCGCCGGACTGCTGTTCTTCCTGCCGGTGCTGTGGATGGTGCTCACCGGATTCAAGCGCGAGGTCGACGCGGCCAGCAACCCGCCGACCTGGGTTTTCACCCCGGCACTCGACGGCTACCGGCAGGTCTTCGACCGCGACCTCACCCCGTACCTGCTCAACTCGGTGACCGCCAGCCTGCTCTCCACCCTGCTGGTGCTCCTGCTGGCCACCCCCGCGGCGTACGCGTTGTCGATCCGGCCGGTCGCCAAGTGGCGCGACGTGCTGTTCTTCTTCATCAGCACCAAGATGCTGCCCGCGGTCGCCGCGCTGCTGCCGATCTACCTGCTGGTCAAGCAGTTCGGCATGCTCGACAACGTCTGGACCATGGTCATCCTCTACACGTCGATGAACCTGCCGCTCGCGGTCTGGATGATGCGCTCGTTCCTGCTGGAGGTCCCGTCGGCGCTGATCGAGGCGTCGGCGATGGACGGTGCCAACCTGACCGTCACGATCCGGCGGATCCTCCTGCCGATCGTCGCGCCGGGCCTGGCCGCCACCGCGCTGATCTGCTTCATCTTCAGCTGGAACGAGTTCTTCTTCGCGGTCAACCTCACCGCGACCCGCGCCGGCACCGCGCCGATCTTCCTGGTCGGCTTCGTCACGTCCGAAGGGTTGTTCCTCGCCCGGCTCTGCGCGGCGGCGACCATCGTGTCGCTGCCGGTCGTGCTGGCCGGCTGGATCGCCCAGAAGCAGCTCGTCCGAGGACTCTCCATGGGGGCGGTCAAATGAAGGCAGCGGTCATCGTCACGCCGGGACAGATCTCGCTGGAGTCCGTGCCGGATCCCACGCCGGGGCCACGGGAGGTGGTCGTCGAGGTTGCCGGGTGCGGGATCTGCGGCACCGACCTGCACATCATGGACGGCGAGTTCGCGCCCGCGTACCCGATCGTGCCCGGCCACGAGTTCGCGGGCAGGGTGGTCGCCGTCGGGCGGGACGTCACCGAGGTGCGCCCGGGTGACCCGGTCGCCGTGGACCCGTCGCTGCACTGCGGCGAGTGCTACCAGTGCCGGCGCGGCCGGGGCAACCTCTGCGAACGCTGGGCGGCCATCGGGGTCACCGTCTCCGGCGGCGCGGCCGAGTACGCGGTGGCGCCGGTGAAGAACTGCTTCCTGCTCCCCGAGACCATCGCGCCGGCGGACGCCGCGCTGATCGAACCGCTCTCCTGCGCGGTGCGCGGCTTCGACGTGCTGCCCCGCCGGCTCGCCGACCACTACCTGATCTACGGCGCCGGCACCATGGGCCTGATGATGCTGGAGCTGGCGAAACGCTGCGGAGCCGCGAGCGTCAGCGTGGTGGACCCGAACCCGGACCGGCTCGCCACCGCAGTGCGGTTGGGCTGCTCGGCCAGTGCCGCGAACGCCGAGGAACTGCTCCGTCCGCGAGGGTGGGACGTGGTCATCGACTGCACCGGCGTGCGGGCGGCGATCGACGACGGGCTGGGCAGGGTCGCCCCGGGCGGAACGTTCCTCCAGTTCGGCGTCTCCGAATACCGCACCCGGGCAACGGTCGAGCCGTACCGGATCTACCAGCAGGAGATCACCATCACCGGCTCGATGGCCGTGCTGCACAGTTTCGAACGGGCCGGAGAACTGTTCGCCGCCGGCGTGCTCGACCCGGAGGTTTTCATCAGCCACCGCCTCCCGCTCGACCGGTACGCCGAGGCGATGACCCAGTTCCGAGCCGGTGTCGGTCGCAAGATCCAGGTGACGGGTCGAGCAGCGACGCCAACCGCCGGACTGACAAATCAGGCGTTGCCGGTTGATGAGCCGCTTTCCGGACTACCGTGAGCGGTAGGCGGTCAGCCGGGGCCGAGGGCTGGCCGAGCACGGCGGACCTCGGGAGGCGATGCCCGTGACCATGGAAGCAGAGCGCACCCTGCACGATGAGGAGATCACCCGGCTGGGTGAACTCGCCGCCCAACTGCGGGTGGACGCGATCCGCTCCAGCACCCAGGCGGGTTCCGGGCACCCCACCTCGAGTCTCTCTGCGGCCGACCTGATGGCCGTGCTGATCGCCCGGCACCTGCACTACGACTGGGTGAACCCACCCAACCGCGCCAACGACCACCTCATCTTCTCCAAGGGCCACGCCTCGCCACTGCTGTACGCGGTCCTGCGGGCGGTCGGCGCGATCAGCGAACAGGAGCTGATGGAGACCTACCGCCAGCTCGACTCGCGCCTGCAGGGCCACCCCACCCCGGCGCTGCCCTGGGTCGACGTCGCCACCGGCTCCCTCGGCCAGGGACTGCCCGTCGGAGTCGGGATCGCGCTCGCCGGACAGTACCTGGATCACCTGCCGTTCCACGTCTGGGTGCTGTGCGGCGACAGCGAGATGGCCGAGGGCTCCATCTGGGAGGCCCTGGACAAGGCCGGCCACTACGGGCTGCGCAACCTCACCGCGATCGTCGACGTGAACCGGCTGGGGCAGCGGGGACCGACCGAGCTGGAGTGGGACCTGGACACCTACCGGCGGCGGGTCGAGGCGTTCGGCTGCCACCCGATCGTTGTCGACGGCCACGACCTGGCGGCGATCGACGAGGCGTTCGACCGGGCCCGGCAGGCGACGGGCCCGACCGTGGTGCTCGCCCGCACGATCAAGGGCAAGGGAGTACCCGACGTCGAGAACCAGCCGGGGTGGCACGGCAAACCCCTGAAACCCGACATGGCCGAACGGGCCATCCAGGCGCTCGGTGGGGTCCGGCAGATCCGCGTCACCGGCCCGAAGCCCGAGCCCGTCAGGCCCGCCGCTAAGGCCGAAGCCCAACCCGAAGTCAAGCCGCCGGAACTGCCCCAGTACGACAAGGGGGCGAAGGTCGCCACCCGGAACGCGTACGGCGACGCACTGCGCGCGCTGGGCTCGCGGCCGGACGTGATCGCGCTGGACGGCGAGGTCAGCGACTCCACCCGCGCCGACAAGTTCGGTGAGGCGTACCCCGACCGGTTCTTCGAGATGTTCATCTCCGAGCAGCAGCTGGTCGCCGCTGCGGTCGGGCTGCAGGTGCGTGGCTACCGGCCCTTCGCCGCGACCTTCGCGGCGTTTCTCTCCCGCGCCTACGACTTCATCCGCATGGCCGCCATCTCCCGGGCCGACATCGCCCTGTCCGGCTCGCACGCGGGGGTGGAGATCGGGGCGGACGGTCCCTCGCAGATGGGGCTGGAGGACCTGGCTGCCCTGCGCGCCGTACAGGGGTCGACAGTTCTCTATCCCAGCGACGCCGTGTCCTGCGCCGCCCTGGTCGCTCAGATGGCCGACCGCAAGGGCATCGTCTACCTGCGTACCACCCGCGGCAAGTACCCGGTGCTCTACGACAACGGGGACGACTTCCCGATCGGCGGCAGCAAGCTGCTCCGTGGCGGCAAGGACGACGACGTCGTGCTGTTCGGGGCCGGGGTGACTGTGCACAACTGCCTCGCCGCCGCCGACGAGCTGGCGCACGAGGGGATCACCGCCCGGGTCGTCGACCTCTACTCGGTCAAGCCGCTGGACCGGCAGCGGTTGCTCGACGCCGTGCGGGACACCGGCGGCCGGCTGGTGGTGGTCGAGGACCACTACCCGGAGGGTGGGCTGGGATCGGCCGTGCTCGAGTCGCTGGCCGACTTCGCCGAGCCGGTGCGGGTCAACCACCTGGCGGTACGCGGGCTGCCCACCTCCGGCACGTCGGCCCAGCTCATGGACCAGGCGGGAATCGGGGTGTACGCCATCGTCGCGGCGGCCCGCGCCCTGGCGTGAAGCGCCTCGTCGGTCAACTCACCGCTGTTCTGA